>JAICMD010000076.1 GCA_025929405.1 Mucilaginibacter sp.
AACGTCCATAGCTGGGCGTTGCCTTTTACAATAACGTGGCCGCCGCGACCGCCATCGCCGCCATCAGGTCCGCCGGTTGAAGTAAATTTATCGCGATGCAAATGTGCAGAGCCTGCCCCCCCGTGACCGGAACGGCAACAGATCTTTACATAATCAACAAAATTTGAACCTTGAGACATATCTTTATTTCGGATTTCGAATTTTCAATTTCGAATTTACCTTTTTAACTTTTGATTTTCTTTAGCGGTTTTACCAATTGCGGTAAATATAGCTGTGAGTTCGATCGCTTCCCTTTTCAATGGTGCTATTAATTCTGAAGATACTAAACCAGACTCTTCTATTAATTAAACCAGTAAATAGATTCATCTGCCTCTTCTTCAACAATAACTATTTTATTGATAAATCAGCGGTAGACTTTCCCTTACAAGCAGACCTGTAATTTGCACCAACAGATGTAGAACTTCTTAGTAACTGATTGGACAAAGTAGAAAGCGAACGATTACTTGGCAAACTTTCTATAAATCGAATAACATCAACTGCAAAACTCTGTGTTCTTTTTTTCAATTCGATTTTATCCATATTATCAAATCTAAATAAATTCGAAATTGAAAATTCGAAATCCGAAATAATAACGGATTAATAAGAAGAAATTATAGCACTAATCGAATTAAAAATCTCATCGATTGAACCAATACCGTTTATGCTTTTAAATTTATTTTGAGCCTGATAAAACCCGGCTACAGGAGCAGTTTTATCATTATATTCTTTAATACGCTTGCGTATAACTTCGGGATTGGCATCATCAGGTCGACCAGAATCTTTGCCCCTCAACAATAAACGGTGCTCCAGTTCATCATCATCAACCTGTAAAGCTATCATGCCTGATATGGCTGATTGTTTGCTCTCCAGCAATGTATCCAATGCTTCGGCTTGTGCTACCGTACGCGGGAAACCATCGAAGATAAAGCCTTTGGCATCCTTGTTTGCATCCAGCTTATTGCTTATCATGCCAATTACAACGGCGTCAGGTACCAAAATACCCTCGTCCATCAGCTTTTTGGCTTCTAAACCCAATGCAGTGCCTTGTGATATCTCGCCACGCAAAAGATCCCCGGTTGAGAGGTGAATAAGGCCATATTTTTCGATAAGTTTTTGTGATTGTGTACCCTTACCAGCTCCGGGAGGGCCAAATAGCACTAAGTTTAGCATAGCGTTTTCAAATTAAAAGCCCTTCGGTATAGTACTGAAAGGCTTAAACTTATAATGTGCACTTGTAGGGATTCGAACCCCAAACCTTCTCATCCGTAGTGAGATGCTCTATCCAATTGAGCTACAAGTGCGTTCCTCCGCAATAAACAAACGTGTTTTTTAACGGACTGCAAAAATAGGATTTCTTTTCAATCTGCGCTAAAAAAATTGAAAATTAACTTTATTTTTTGTCAATTACATCAAAATCAGCCCTATGAAAGCCATCGTAATAACCCAACCCGGCGCGCCCGAAGTGCTGCAAATAGCCGAAAGGCCCACCCCTGCCATTGCCGCAGGCGAAGTATTAATAAAAGTGGTAGCCGCAGGCATTAACCGCCCTGATGTTTTTCAACGCAAGGGCAATTACCCGCCGCCCGCAGGTGCGCCTGCTGATATACCAGGACTGGAGATAGCCGGAACTATTGTTAAGGTTGGTGCTGATGTTATCCGCTGGAAGATTGGCGACAAAGTTTGCGCCCTGGTAAGCGGTGGTGGCTATGCCGAGTATTGCAATGTGCCCGCAGGGCAATGTCTGCCTGTGCCGGATAATCTTTCATTTATCGAAGCTGCTTCCCTACCCGAAACATTTTTTACTGTATGGAGCAATGTGTTTGACCGCGGACAACTAAAACCCGGTGAAACTTTATTGGTTCATGGCGGCACAAGCGGTATTGGCGTAGCAGCCATACAAATGGCCAAAGCCATGGGCAGCATAGTATATGTTACTGCAGGAACTGATGAAAAGTGCCATTTTTGCCTGGAGCTTGGTGCTGATAAAGCTATCAACTATAAAAAAGAAAACTTTGCCGATGTGCTTAGCAATGTAAATGTGGTGCTGGATATGATAGGCGGCGACTATACCGCCAGCAACCTGAAGGTATTGGCTGAGGAAGGCAAATTGGTACTCATTAATACCATGAAAGGTAAGGACGTAAATATTGACTTATCCATAGTGATGCGGAAAAGATTAAACATAACCGGCTCCATGTTGCGCGCAAGAGATGAGGCATTTAAAACTGCCATTGCCCAAAACCTGGAGCAGCATATCTGGCCTCTGCTTTCGTCAGAAAAAATTAAACCGGTTATTCATGCGGTATTCCCCTCCGCAAAAGCTGCCGATGCCCACCGGCTAATGGAAAACGGGGAGCATATTGGTAAAATCGTTTTAAACTTTAAGGTATGATCCGTTTATTTTGCCAATGTATACTCGCCGGAAAAATCTGTTACATTTTCCAAATCTTGATTATCCGTCTCCCTTTCACCGCTGGCGCTGCGCTTATAGGTCCATACATTACCTGGTCTGCCATCCTCGCCACGTCCATGAATGGAAACATTATAAAACAATTTATTATTGGCTGATACTGTACTAAGATATTTTAAAGGAACAGCCAGCTCATAGGTTAATTCGCCTTTTTCGTCAAATTGTAACATGGCCCTTATGTTATCGTGATTTTCTATCGGAATTATTTTAAAATTATGCTGATGAAGTGGAAGTGCACGATAGTATTTGTTTTCTTTATCAGCAACGATAGTATCGGTAATGTCGTTTGCACCTGAAATTTTTATCTCCTTTAAATTATCATGCAACTGCTTATTCGGTTTATCAAATACGGTTAATTGCTTGTTCTTTTTGGCCGCGGCACTTAGTGCAATTGTAGTAGCATCTGATCCTGTCATCATCTCTTCCTTCCCGCTATATGAAATTCCGCTAATAGGTTTACCGGCAGCGGTTAAAGTAGTTTTGGCAATATTTAACGGCAGTAAAGGAAATAAAACACTTAAGCTATTTTTAGTATTCTTTTTAGTTTTATTTATTTTAAATTCAATCCCGCTTTCAACTATCTTTTCAATAATAGGCGCCTTTTCGGCATGTATTATTAAATAAAGATTATCCTTATCATTAGCTATGGTATAAAAAATTTCTGTAGCCTTATTATAAGCCTGATATGATAAACCCCACTCGGTAGCTTTCCCATCAATGACAATATTGGCAGGTGCCATAAAGCTGCTGTTTTGAACAGCAGGTAATTTTTGAGCTTGCGCTGTAAATGCAAATGTGGTTAAAACAATAAATAATGCACAAATTCCGGTTAAGTGATATATTTTCATATAGGTTTTAATTGTTGATATAAAACAACTAAAAAATTAGTATAAATCAAAAAAAATTCCTAATAATTTATACTGCTTTAATACAATGAACTTCATATCGGTAAATAGTTTACAGCTTTAAAATATAACTTGCCGAAAAATAAGTTGGTGTTCGCATTTCAAATATCAATCCTGCATCCGAAAGCGGTGACCTATTGGAAGGCATCCCCATAGGCGGAGCTGGTACAGAACTTAACGCATTAATCTTTCTTTCTGCTTTAAATGATCCTTCAAGTTTTAAAGTGTAATTAAATCGGGGATTATTCAAGGATATGCCTAACAGATTAAATGGCAACATTAACTCATATATTAACTCTCCTTTATAATAAGTCAAAGCTGTTTTTATACCCTGACTGTTATAAATAGATAGCACACTGTCAGCGATAGCTTTAATATTTATAATTTTCAACTCTTTAGCTTGTGTTACCATATCTTTTATCTTTATTGAATCAAGATATGCGTACGATAAATACTTCGGATTATTTAAAGGATAAACAATCTCAATAGCATCTTTCTGGTTTTTCCCCTGTATATTCATTATAATATCTATCCCTCCGGCCATAATTTTACCTATAGTAGCTCTATCTGTACTTTTTACTGCCAGGTATATGTTTTTATCATCATTAGCTAAGGTGTAGAATAAACGCGTTGACTTATTATAAGCACTTAATGCTCCTTGCCATTCTGTTAATTTGCCGTCTATTTTAACATCCGCAGGTAATAAAATAGCTATAGTTTGTATGTTAGGCAATTTTTGGGCGGTCGAAATAAAGGGCGTTAAGCTCAAGATCAATAAGCATATTTTGTACAGATACCTTAATATCATGCTTAGGTTTAAGTTGATGTTATTTTACCAAGATAAAAAAAACTATTTATTAGATGATTTATGTTAACCTATTTATATAGTATCAACCTAAAAAGCTATACTCAATGTTAAGTATAATGGCCTTTAAATAACTTTTTAAAAATGTTGATATAAGTATTTTAATATTAAGCCAAAAAGTATAACTTTGCGCCCTGAAATAGCGGATAGCCAACAGTCTATCCTTTTCAATAAATTCTTTAAAAAAAATTACCAGGTATATATGCCAAACATTGGAAAAATTTCACGGATCATCGGTCCAGTAGTTGACGTCAGCTTCGCTGATAATGCCCAGCTTCCTCAAATCTACAACGCGTTAGAGATCACCAAGGAAAACGGACAAAAAATTGTTTTAGAAGTTCAGCAGCACTTAGGCGAGGACCGTGTACGTGCCGTAGCAATGGACTCGACCGACGGATTACTACGCGGCATGGATGTGGTTGACTTAGGTTCGGCTATTAAAATGCCAATTGGCGAAGATATTAAAGGCCGTGTATTTAACGTGGTTGGTGATGCTATCGATGGTATTGCCAATCTGGATAAATCAAACGGTCGCCCAATACACAATACCCCTCCGCGCTTTGAAGATCTTTCTACAGAAGCCGAAGTATTGTTTACCGGTATTAAAGTAATTGACTTATTAGAGCCTTATTCAAAAGGTGGTAAAATTGGATTGTTTGGTGGTGCCGGCGTAGGTAAAACCGTATTGATCCAGGAGCTGATCAACAACATTGCGAAAGCTTATGATGGTTTATCAGTATTTGCCGGTGTTGGTGAGCGTACCCGCGAAGGTAACGACTTACTGCGCGAGATGTTGGAATCGGGCATTATAAAATATGGTGATGCATTTATGCATTCAATGGAAGAAGGCGGCTGGGACCTTTCAAAAGTTGATGCTTCAGCTTTAAAAGATTCAAAAGCTACCTTCGTATTCGGTCAGATGAATGAGCCTCCCGGTGCACGTGCACGTGTGGCGCTATCAGGTTTAACTATTGCTGAGTACTTCCGCGATGGTGATAGCGAAGGCAAGGGCCGTGATATATTATTCTTTATTGATAACATCTTCCGCTTTACACAAGCAGGTTCAGAAGTATCAGCGTTGTTAGGTCGTATGCCGTCAGCGGTAGGTTACCAGCCTACTTTGGCTACCGAAATGGGTATGATGCAGGAGCGTATTACTTCAACCAAACGCGGATCTATCACTTCAGTACAAGCGGTATACGTACCTGCGGATGACTTGACCGACCCTGCGCCGGCAACAACCTTCGCTCACTTGGATGCCACTACCGTGCTTTCACGTAAAATTGCTGAGTTGGGTATTTATCCTGCGGTGGATCCGTTGGATTCAACCTCGCGTATATTGAGCCCTGCTGTATTAGGCGACGAGCACTATAACACTGCGCAACGTGTTAAAGAGATTTTACAACGTTACAAAGAGTTACAGGATATCATCGCCATTTTGGGTATGGATGAATTATCTGAAGAAGATAAATTAGTTGTATCGCGCGCACGCCGTGTACAACGTTTCTTATCGCAGCCGTTCCACGTAGCCGAGCAGTTTACCGGCTTAAAAGGTGTATTGGTTGATATTAAAGAAACCATCAAAGGCTTCAACATGATTATGGATGGCGAAGTTGACGAGTATCCTGAAGCAGCCTTTAACCTGGTTGGCAGCATTGAAGATGCCATTGAAAAAGGCAAAAAACTATTAGAAGAAGCGAATGGATAGTGAATAGTGATTGGAGATTAGTGAATAGTTGATATTTACTAATCTCTGATCTCAAATCACCAATCACTAAATAATATGACATTAGAAATTCTTACTCCCGATAAAAAAGTGTACGAAGGCGAAGCAAGTTCTGTAACGCTGCCGGGCACTATGGGATTTTTTGAGATACTGAACCACCACGCTCCTATCATCTCAACCTTAGAGGATGGCAAGCTTACCGTACGCGGTAACGGCAAGGAGGAAGTATTTTTTATACACGGCGGTGTGGTTGAAGCTTCAAACAATAAAGTAGTGGTATTGGCCGAAGGCATAAGCCAGAAGTAAACCTTTCCTAACTCCTCTCCAAAGGAGAGGACCTTATAAAATATTTTTTTAATTTTTTTTTGACCCGGGTAGTTCGCTGTCTGGGTCTTTTTTGTTTTAGGGCGATTTTATTTTTGATTTTTTTGGATTAAAACCCTAACTCCATAGGTCATTGAGAACTATATAACGATTTATAAATTCTTATATTGGTAGTATGGTTTCTCCTCTAAATATATACCCGCCTAAGAATTGGCAAGACTTTGAAAAACTTTGCTTGAAGTTATGGGGAGAAATTTGGGAAATCCCACATGAAATCGAATTTAATTCAGATAATGCACAAGGACAACAGGGGGTCGACATATATGGTCCAATAAATGAGGGGCAACAATATTTTGGCATTCAGTGTAAAAACAAAAAACTTAATTTAATTGATGGCGAAAAAAACCGAATCACTATTTCAGACTTACAAATTGAAATAGAAAAGGCAAAGTCTTTTAAACCTCAACTGAAAAAATTAATCATCGCAACATCTTTACCAAAAGACCAGAAATTAGAAGAATACATACGTATTGAAAGCCAGAAAAATGTTCTTGATGGCTTGTTTTATATCCAAATATGTTTTTGGGACTTTTTCGAACGTAAGATTCCTGAATTTAAAAAAGTTTATGATTGGTATTTAAATAATGAGGAGTTTTATAAAAAACATTCGATTGAAATATTATTTAAAGGAAAAGAAACTGTGAAAAAGTTTTTTCCCAAATTTCAACGTAATATCAATCATTATATTCTTAAACAACCTGAATTTGAAGATCAATTAAAAAATGAAATTCATAACTTATTAATTAATAATCAACCAGCAAGCGAATATTTAAAGATAATTCAGAGTACTGCTAGTCCACTCAATCTTTATAATCAAACCGTTGACTGGAATCAACTTTGTTGGTTTAAGCTATATGTAAAAAATACTGGGGAAGCAGTAATTGAAGATTATAAAATCGAGTTAGAATTTGAAGGTAATTTTATTGAGGTAGGTGCAGAGAAACCATCAGTATTTGAGCGACAATATTTTAAAACAGATATAAAAGAATACAGTAATTCCAAAAGAGATTTATATATAAAACCTTATGAGAAAACCTTAGTACAATCTGATAGTTTTATAACCGACTACATTTATATAAAGCCAGTGGTAGGCGGTTATGAAAAGGTCAATTTGAATTGGAAACTTTTGTCGAGAGATTTCAATTGTAATGGCACACTAACGATTGAAATTGACCCCCAATATTATACTGTTGACAATAACTATTTTGTCGATAATCAATCTGAAGTAGCTATCACTGAAAATATATCTCTTATCAAAAGAAGAGGTATACACGGAATCAATGGTATTCAATATCTTGATAAAGAAACAGATTATAAGTTTGAATAATTTACCTTTTCCCAGCTTTCCAAAGTCTCTGACTTCGGACCACTATCCCATCAGCGACTATAATTAAATTAAACGATAGTCTAAATGGGCACTCAAAAACATAATGTTATTACTGGTAAACACTCAAAAACATAATGTTATTACTGGTAAATTTGTTATATGAATAACACATATAACGGATTAGATTTAACAGTAGCTGTATCTAACCAAATAATTAAGTCGGGCGACCATGTGACATACGACCCTATCAAATTTCATGACAATGGCCCATTCAATACATTAACTCAGTTCAAATCGTTTTTAAGCAGGCATTTTGTTTATAAACACTTAATTGGAGAAGAATACCACAAAGGTTTATGTTTTTATGAAATTGTAGAACTGCTATAATTTCGGGAAATAAAAGTGGGCAAAGGCCTGCCGGAAAACGCGGGCCACGCGTAAATGCCCTGAGAGGGGAAGGATTTTTCCGGCTTGATTTTTTGTTACTTTTTCATCAAGGAAAAAGTAATAGGCCCCGCGGCTATGAGCGGACGATGTTACTCCTGGGCAAAGCATTATGGTTTTGATTTGCATGTGCAGAGATTACTTCGTTCCTCGCAATGACGTGGTGGGTTAAAGCATTTCAAATAAACTATTTTGGTTATTGGTTGTTTATGTTTTAAATAACCAACATAACTTAGATATGAAAAAACTATTGACATTATTAACCGTAGCGATGTTTGCGGTTAGTACAAGTAACGCCCAAACTGTTCAAGCGCAAACTAAATCAGCAACAACCGCTAAAACCTCAAGGACTACTGTACGCACAAGGACAGACGCAACGCCCGATGTACAGGTTAGCGTTAATACACATGCTAACAGCACACCCCGCAGGAGCTATAATAAACACAGATCAACCAGGGTATCAAATACAACCCATGTAAACGCCAATGGCTCAGCAGGTGTAACACAAAGTAAAACAACTACTACCACCAAATCAAAAATGTAATTTCGTTTCGATGTCGCCATTTTAAACGCCATGCTTACAATAGCGTGGCGTTATCATAAAGACTAATAGGTTGGTAAAAGGCCTCGCTGTCCTAAGTCTGACTTCTAACAGCGATAAACAGCGATAGTAAATTTACAGCCTGTACCACGCTTGTACCAAGGTGTCCACGCTAAAAAGTGCAAAACTCAAACTTTTTTAGTCATAAGTAATTGAACTAAAGGCCACTATAACGATCAATTCACTGACAAACTGTACCACGCTTGTACCAAGGTGTCCGCGCTCGCGCGACGCGGACAGTGGTACACTTTGACTACTCTAAATAATCAATCTTTAGTTTACCGGCTTCGTTAACCAAAGTAAGTTTTATTTCCACTTTTATATCTCCTACAGAGTATGAAACTGTATAATCATTTGGCTTTTTGGGATCCTTACTTTTAATAACTTGTAAAGATTTTAATGCTTCCTCATTGCTATCCTGGGCTTTAACAATAGCATCTGCATCTGTTTTTTCTGATAGTTCATCATACCTGTCTAAACATCTTTTGGTAAAGTAAGTCCTGCGCAGCAAACGTAACCTGCTGTCTGTTAGGCGCGGGTCATTATTGCTTGCCATAGCTTCCATATAGGCCGTATAAAAAAATTTAATAAGCTCTATACCGCTGGTTTTTGTCTTTACTGTATGTGTAATAACTTTTTTTTGTGGTTTCTTTTGGGCATTTGCAACAAAAACACAAATTGCTAATAACAATACAAGGACAGTCTTTTTCATATCATTAAGTGGATTGGCAATTTAAATATAAAAATACTTTCGGCGGACAACTGTAAAACTTCTGTAACAGCGGTATGATTACCTGGCTTGTTTTACTTTTTCGTCGATAATCTTGCCTAATTGTTGTATTTGGTCAATGGTGAGATTATTATCGTAATCCATTTCACCTATCCAGTTTCCTTTAAGCTTTACTACTTTACCGGTATAGTCGCTATCAATAAATATATGGTAACTGTCCACCTCATCATAAGGATGCACCACTTTAAGGTGGCCAAAATGATAGATATGTTTACACGCAGACACAACCGGATTATGCAAATTTGGGGCCAGTTATATTGGACATTGTAAAACCAGTTTTTTTGAACACTTATACCATTTAGGCAGAAAATGAGCACTTTATTATGCATGCATACAAACTGTACCGAATACCGTTTTAAACTTTGGTATAGTTTGATAAAATTAATATTTTGAAAAAATAATTTAAAACAATACGATATTTCGAATAATTAATATAAATTAACTTTTTATACTATTTTAAAAAATTATCTTCTTCTATTGTCAATTTTTGGGGTGATGCCTATCTTACAATTATAAAATCAGGCGTATGCCTGGTAATTAAACTTACAACTGAATTTAACAACCAAGTTTACATCGTACTAAATATATATGAGTTCGTCAGATAACAAACAAGCGGTAGAATTAAACAAATACAGCAAAACCTTTACCCAGGATCCAACGCAGCCCGCTGCACAGGCCATGTTATATGGTATTGGTTTAACTGACGAGGATATGCAAAAAGCGCAGGTAGGCGTGGCAAGTATGGGCTATGATGGCAATACCTGCAACATGCACCTTAACGATTTGGCTAAACTGGTTAAAAAAGGCATTTGGGATAACGACCTGGTAGGATTGATATTTCATACCATTGGCGTAAGCGATGGCATGAGTAACGGTACCGAAGGCATGCGCTATTCATTAGTGAGCCGTGATGTTATTGCCGATAGTATAGAAGCTGTAACAGGCGCGCAATATTATGATGGGTTAATAACCCTGCCCGGCTGCGATAAAAATATGCCCGGCTCCATTATGGCTATGGGCAGGTTAAACCGCCCATCTATTATGGTATATGGCGGTACTATTAAACCCGGCCATTGGAAAGGCGAGGATCTGAACATTGTATCAGCTTTCGAAGCTTTAGGTAAAAAAATTGCAGGCACTATAACTCCCGAAGATTTTATGGGCGTTATTAAAAATGCCTGCCCAAGCGCCGGAGCCTGCGGCGGTATATATACTGCTAACACCATGGCTGCAGCTATTGAAGCTATGGGCATGAGCTTGCCATACTCATCAAGCAACCCCGCATTAAGTGAAGAAAAGAAAGCTGAGTGTATTGCAGCGGGCAAAGCTATCAGGGTATTATTGGAGAAAGATATTAAACCAAGCGATATCATGACCCGCGAAGCATTTGAAAATGCTATGGTAGTAATCATGGTATTGGGCGGCAGCACCAACGCGGTATTGCACATGATTGCCATGGCAAAAAGCGTTGGCGTAAAATTAACGCAGGACGATTTTCAGGCGGTAAGTAACCGCATACCTGTGCTTGCTGATATGAAGCCAAGCGGCAAATACATGATGGAAGACCTGCATAAGGTTGGTGGCGTACCTGCGGTAATGAAATATTGCCTTAACCAGGGCTGGCTTCACGGCGATTGTATCACGGTAACCGGTAAAACTATTGCTGAGAACCTTGCAGATGTACCTGAAATTGATTTTGACGCACAACAAATAATATTCCCTAAAGAACAAGCCATAAAAGCTACCGGCCACCTGCAAATATTATACGGCAATATTGCCGAGGGTGGCAGCGTTGCCAAAATAAGCGGCAAGGAAGGTACTCATTTTGAAGGACCGGCCCGAGTATTTGATGGTGAATTTGAACTGATTGCAGGCATACAAAGCGGCCGAGTCAAACCCGGTGATGTGGTGGTTATCCGCAATGTAGGCCCTAAAGGCGCGCCGGGTATGCCCGAAATGCTTAAACCAACGTCAGCAATATTTGGCGCAGGTTTGGGTAGCTCGGTAGCATTAATTACCGATGGACGTTTTAGCGGCGGTACACATGGGTTTGTGGTAGGCCACATCACCCCCGAAGCTTTTAACGGCGGGGCAATAGGCTTAATTAACGATGACGATAAAATTATTATTGATGCTACAACTAACCAGATCAATGTAATGATATCAGCCGAAGAAATGGCCGCTCGCAAAGCTGCATGGCAGCAACCCACGCTAAAAGTAAGCAAAGGCCTGTTATACAGGTATGCTAAAACTGTTACCTCAGCAGCAGAAGGCTGCGTAACAGACGAGTTGTAATTGAGGCTGAAAGCAGAAAGATAAAAGCTTAGAGCTTGAACAAAATTTAAAACAAATTCGAAATCGAACATCCGAAATTCGAAATAAAAATAACAGTATGGAAGTTGCACAACAGGAAATACTAAACAAAGAAGCCAAACCTACTACAGAGGTTACAGGTTCAGTTGCATTGTTAGAGGCTTTAATTGCCGAGGGTACCGATACTATTTTTGGTTATCCGGGTGGTGCTATTATGCCAATTTATGATGCCCTTTATGATTATAATGATAAGCTTGACCACGTATTGGTTAGGCATGAGCAAGGCGGCATACACGCCGGTCAGGGTTATGCCCGTACCTCAGGCAAAGTAGGTGTGGTATTTGCTACCAGCGGCCCGGGCGCTACCAATCTGGTAACTGGTTTGGCCGATGCGCAGATAGATAGCACCCCATTGGTATGTATTACCGGTCAGGTATTCGCTCACCTGTTAGGTACCGATGCTTTCCAGGAAACAGATGTAATTAACATCACTACCCCTGTTACTAAATGGAACTACCAGGTAACTGATGCTACCGAAATCCCCGAAGTAATTGCCAAGGCGTTTTATATCGCCAGAAGCGGCAGGCCCGGCCCGGTGTTGATTGATATCACCAAGAACGCGCAGATACAAAAATTTAACTACGAAGGCTATACGCCTTGTAACCACATCCGCAGCTACAGGCCAAAACCTATCGTTCGCCCGCAATATATTGAGCAGGCTGCACAACTGATTAATGAAGCCAAAAAACCATTTGTAATATGGGGGCAAGGCGTATTATTGGGCAGTGCCGAACAGGAATTTAAAGCGTTTATCGAAAAAAGCGGTATCCCTGCAGCGTGGACCATTTTAGGTGTGGGCGCTATCCCTAACAGCCATCCGCTTAACGTGGGTATGCTGGGCATGCATGGCAATTATGGACCAAACGTTTTAACTAATGAGTGCGATGTATTAATTGCCATAGGTATGCGTTTTGATGATCGCGTAACCGGCCGTTTAGATAAATATGCCAAACAAGCTAAGGTTATCCACCTGGATATTGACCCTGCCGAGATTGACAAGAACGTTAAAACAACCGTACCTGTTTGGGGCGATTGTAAGGAAACCCTGCCATTGTTAACTGCCTTGGTTGAGGCCAAACAACATACCGAGTGGGTTAATAAATTTAATGAGTACACCCGCAAAGAAGTTGAAGCAGTTATTGAACCGGAGTTGA
>JAICMD010000250.1 GCA_025929405.1 Mucilaginibacter sp.
ATGAGCAACTACAACCAACTAACCCCCGACGAAGAGTGGGTAATACTACATAAAGGCACTGAGCGCCCTTTTACCGGCGCGTTATTAAATAATAAGGCCGAAGGTTTGTATGTATGTAAACGCTGCGACCAGCCATTGTATACATCCGAAACTAAGTTTGAGTCGCATTGCGGTTGGCCTAGTTTTGATGATGAGATACCCGGCGCAGTAAAGCGTGTACCCGATGCTGACGGCCGCCGTGTAGAGATTGTATGCAGCAACTGCGGTGCCCACCTGGGCCATGTGTTTGAGGGCGAGTATCTGACACCAAAAAATGTGCGCCACTGTGTTAACTCCTTATCAATGAAATTTGTGCCAAAGGAGGGTTAACACAAGTTTACACTTTTTGATATATTTTTTAGTTAAATAATTGATATTCAAATATTTAAACAAAAATTGGGATCAAAAAGTGTAAACCATGATTTTTTATGAGAAAAAGCCTTGTTTTGCACCTGTAAAGCGAAGGGATTTTTATATAATTTTTAAAAAAAAAGTTTAACCCCGATGGGATTGTCGTATATGTTTATAGCTGCACGGCAATCGGCGCTGATTATCTAAAAAGATAGTTTAGGAAATAAAAAATTAACATTGCAAAATGCTCATTGCCAACGTGGTAATGAGCAATGTGTTTTACGCCGCCGCAATTTTGTTTATAACTTATGCGGGATGTGCAAAACTATCACTAACATCCGAATTACTTCTCTCATATCTTTGGATTATAAGTTCTTTAAAGCACCCGGATTGCCGGTGTTCCTTGCCGGTAAAAAGGAAAAAACATCTGCCACAAACAGATGGGCTGACGTACAAATTTAAACGGTTCAGTAGCGATTGGTGAGGTTGATTTTTGGAGTAGTTAAGGCGGCAAATGCCACATTTAACATTAACTGCCCTGGGGCATCGCTGTCTGTTTTAAGTTGGTAGGCGGTAGCGGTTTTAAAGAGTTTAAAAGATTTATATAATATAAAAGCAATGGCAGAAGAAACCGAATTATTACTCAGAGAAAACAAAGACCGCTTTGTTATCCTTCCCATTAAATATCCCGCCATTTGGGAGATGTATAAAAAATGTGAAGCCAGTTTTTGGACGGCCGAAGAGATAGACCTTTCGGACGACCTGAAGCATTGGGAAAGTATGAATGACGGCGAGCGCCATTTTATTTCGCACGTACTGGCGTTTTTTGCTGCCAGCGATGGTATAGTGAACGAGAATCTGGCCATTAACTTTATGAGCGAGGTGCAATTGCCCGAGGCACGTTGTTTTTATGGTTTCCAGATCATGATGGAGAATATCCACTCAGAAACCTATGCCTTGCTGATAGATACTTATATAAAGGACCCGACAGAAAAAGATCGTTTGTTCCACGCCATTGATACTGTACCATGTGTGGGTAAAAAGGCCGAATGGGCGCTGCGCTGGATAAACAACGGCACATTTGCCGAACGTTTGATTGCTTTTGCTGCGGTTGAGGGTATATTCTTTTCAGGTAGTTTCTGCTCTATCTTCTGGTTAAAGAAACGCGGTTTAATGCCGGGCCTAACTTTCAGTAACGAGCTAATATCGCGCGATGAAGGTATGCACTGCGAGTTTGCCTGCCTATTGTATCGTATGTTAGAAAACAAACTTTCAAAAGAAGCGGCAACCAAAATTATTACCGATGCGGTAGAGATAGAAAAAGAATTTATAAACGATGCGCTGCCGGTTAGCTTAATTGGCATGAACGCCAAGTTGATGAGCCAATATATTGAGTTTGTTGCCGACAGGTGGTTAAGCGAGTTGGGTTATGCAAAAGTGTACGGCGCAAGCAACCCGTTTGATTTTATGGAGATGATATCGCTGCAAGGCAAAACCAACTTCTTTGAAAAAAGGGTGGGCGATTACCAAAAAAGCGGTGTGTTAAACAATAGCGGTAACGATGCTAAAGCATTCTCGTTAGACGAGGACTTTTAATAAAAAGTACAAAAATATCCAGTTAATAAATAAAGTAGTAACCGGTTGGTCCAGTCCAGCCATTAAATGCCAAAATTATGTTTGTAGTAAAAAGAGACGGAAAACAAGAGTCTGTAAAATTTGACAAAATAACCGCACGCATCGAGAAGCTGTGCTATGGTTTAAATCCCGCGCTGGTTGATCCGGTTGACGTGGCTAAAAAGGTAATTGAAGGTTTGTTTGACGGGGTTACTACCTCCGAGTTGGATAACCTTGCTGCCGAGACGGCGGCGTCTTTAACGACGAAGCACCCTGATTACGCGTTATTGGCATCGCGTATCGCCGTTTCTAACTTACATAAAAACACGGTTAAGTCGTTCTCTGAAACTATGCGTAACCTGTATAACTATACAGACCCCAAAACAGGTAAAAACGCTGCGTTACTGGCGGATGATGTGTATCAGATCATCGAAAAAAATGCTGAAGAACTGGATAGCAGCATTATTTACGACCGTGATTTTGGTTTTGATTACTTTGGCTTTAAAACTCTTGAAAAATCATATCTGTTAAAACTGGATGGAAAAATTGCCGAACGCCCGCAGCACTTGTTTATGCGTGTATCGGTAGGTATACATAAAGAGGATATTGCAAGCGCAATAAAAACTTACAACCTGATGAGCGAGCGTTGGTTTACCCACGCTACTCCTACATTATTTAATGCGGGTACGCCAAAACCACAAATGTCGTCATGCTTTTTATTAACCATGAAGGATGACAGCATTGACGGTATATATGACACGTTAAAACAAACCGCTAAAATTTCGCAAAGCGCGGGTGGGATCGGCCTAAGCATCCACAATGTAAGGGCTACAGGCTCGTACATCAGCGGCACTAACGGTACCAGTAACGGTATCATTCCAATGCTGCGTGTGTTTAATGATACCGCACGTTATGTTGATCAGGGTGGTGGTAAACGTAAAGGCGCTTTCGCTATCTACTTAGAGCCTTGGCATGCGGATATATTTGAGTTCCTTGATCTGCGTAAAAACCACGGTAAAGAAGAAATGCGTGCCCGCGACTTGTTCTACGCCCTTTGGGTATCTGACTTGTTTATGCAGCGTGTAGAAGCTAATGAGGATTGGAGCTTATTTTGTCCGCATGAAGCACCTGGTTTAGCTGAGTGCTGGGGTAAGGAATTTGAAGAGCTTTATACCAAATATGAGCGCGAGGGCCGTGCACGTAAAACTGTAAAAGCACAGGAGCTTTGGTTTGCAGTATTGGATGCACAGGTAGAAACCGGTACGCCATACTTACTGTATAAAGATGCTGCCAACAGCAAATCAAACCAGCAAAATTTAGGTACTATAAAAAGCTCAAACTTATGTACCGAGATATTGGAGTACACATCGGCTGATGAGATTGCTGTTTGTAACCTGGCATCATTAGCATTGCCACGCTTTGTGCGCGATGGTGCATTTGATCACGAAAAACTATACGAAGTAACTTACCAGGCTGCTGTTAACCTGAACAAGATCATTGATAATAACTATTATCCTGTTGAGGAGGCTCGTAATTCAAACTTACGTCATCGCCCAATTGGTTTAGGTGTACAAGGTTTGGCTGATGCGTTCATCCTATTACGTATGCCGTTTGAAAGCCCTGAAGCTAAACAGTTAAACAAAGAGATATTTGAAACCATCTACTTTGCTGCCATGACTGCCTCTAAGGACCTGGCTATAAAAGATGGCGCTTACGAAACCTTTAAGGGTTCGCCGCTATCGCAAGGTAAGTTCCAGTTTGACCTTTGGAACGAAAAACCAGCCAGCGACCGTTGGGATTGGGAAAACCTTCGTTTGGATGTGATGAATCATGGTGTACGCAACTCATTATTAGTTGCGCCAATGCCTACTGCATCAACATCGCAAATATTGGGTAACAACGAGTGCTTTGAACCATATACTTCAAACATATACACCCGCCGTGTATTAAGTGGCGAGTTTATCATCGTAAACAAACATTTATTGCGTGATTTGGTGAACCGTGGCTTATGGGATAACACCATGAAGGATAAAATTATCAGTGCAAATGGTTCAATACAGGATATCGCCGAAATTCCACAAGAATTGAAGGACCTTTACAAAACTGTTTGGGAAATAAAAATGCGCGATATTATAGATATGGCTGCCGACCGCGGCGCATATATCTGCCAGTCGCAATCATTAAACCTGTTCATCAACTCGCCAAATGCTTCGAAATTGACTTCAATGCACTTCTATGCATGGAAGAAGGGACTTAAAACTGGTATGTACTACCTGCGTACACAGGCAGCATCGCAAGCGGTTAAGTTTACTGTTGAAAACCAGGGTGGTAAAAACATGGATCCGGTAATACCTGAAGTAGTTGAGCAAGTTGCCGACGAAATACCTGCCGGCCCAACCTGCTCAATGGAAGAAGGTTGCGTTACTTGTTCAGCGTAAGCTAGTTCATAGTTCATGGTTGATAGATCATAGAACTTGATAAATAGTAAGACCATAGTTCTGTCATTCAAATGGCAAAGGCTATGGTCTTTTTGCTTTACTTTTGTAGTGTAATGGCTATGAACCATGAACTATCAGCTATGATCCATACCAAACACGAAATCATCTCCTGCGACCGCTGCGGTAAGCGCATAGAGTGTAAGGCAAACGCCTATACCAAGTGCCAGTGCAGTGTGGTGCAGTTAACCATAAACGAGGTGCAATACATTAGCGAGAATTATGAAGGTTGTATGTGCGCAGGTTGTTTGCTGGAACTGCAGGTGGAATACAGAGGTATTGCAGTAATGTAGCAACTATTGACTATTTGTACTTTTGGCTACCAATACAATTATTAACTAAACATGAAAAAGCTTTACTTATATTATATAATTGCCCTGCTTTTATTTGGGCAAATGGCAAAAAGCCAAACTCTTGCCGGGGATACGTTGCGACTTGCCGACCCTACCATTTATTC
>JAICMD010000265.1 GCA_025929405.1 Mucilaginibacter sp.
GTAAGGTAGGGCCCGAAGTTACTAAGGTGGTTTTTCCATAAGCCAGTTTTTCAGCGGCAAGGGCCAAACGTTCGCCCGGGTCTTTTTTATTGCGGGGATGTATGTCTCCCCATTCGCCCACATCAATTAATACAGCCATTGCCGTGTTTGGTATAGCAAGTGCTTTACGCTGAGCTTCGCGCAATTCGGCCCATCCGCTCTCGCCCGGAAGATACGTTACTTCCTGGTAGTTGGGTAATTGGGCAATTATAAACGGAAGTTTTGGATCATTCCATAATTTGCGCCAGTTGGCTATTAGTTCAGGTAATAAACGTTCGTATTCTTTGGCCCGGGTTACATTTGATTCTCCCTGATACCATAAAGCGCCCTTTATGGCATAATTGCCAACGGGGGCAACCATTGTATTGTATAATAACGTAGGTTGGTTTGCTGCCGAATAGCTTTCATAACTGGTTTTTACTTTCGGATATTCCTGCCCTACTTTATATTGCCATTTGCCGCTTAGTTGTATAGTATCGGTGCCAACAGTAATATAATAAGGCTTATCAGGCACAAAACCACCTAATGGGGATGAGTTATTGCTAAGTCTTGCTACAATAATATTTTTACCCGGTACTAATAGGCCCTGTTTTAAGGCATAGGCGCGGTTAGCATACTGCCCGCCGGTGCGGCCGGCTAATTGGCCATTAATATATACCTCGTCACTATCATAAATACGACCGAAATATAGTTTTGCTGTTTGCGTAGCCGCGTTAGCCGGTACAGTTATTTCTTTACGGTACCAAACAACGCCGCTAAAATTGTTAAGGCCCTGTCCGCTCCAGAAACCTGGTACCATAATGTCCTTCCAGCTTTGTGGCTGATAAGCGGTTTCGTACCATTTAGGAGATTCATTTAACCCGTCATCATATTTTTTATCGGTGCGGGCGGCCTGCAACTTATTGTTTGCGGCATTATTCCTGTTCATCTGATTCACATACGCAGTATCGCTTAACCGTTGTACCTGTTTGGCTATCTCTGGAAATGATTTATAACCCTCAGCACTTATCCATGATTCAATAGGTGTGCCGCCAAAGCTTGAATTAATGAGGCCAATGGGCACATGCTCATCCTTGTATATAGCCATGGCAAAAAAGTAGGCAGCAGCGCTAAAGCGGTTTACATCAGCATCAGTAGCCATTGTCCATTTGCCACCGCTTAAATCATCATGAACTTTGGTAGCATCATTAAGTCCCTTTGGTACCAGAAACTGCCTGACCATTGGGTTTTGATTGGCAGCAATGAAATGCGCATACTTTTCGGTAATATCACCTATCCCCATTTCCATATTAGACTGGCCGGAGCAAAACCAAACATCGCCCATTAAAATATCTGATATTCTGATTTCGTTGTTGCCGGTTATGGTCATACTATATGGGCCACCTGCCTTAGTGGGTTTTACAGTTACCTGCCAGGTACCGTCTGTCAAAGCAACAGTATTATAAGTGTTATTAACAAAAGTTACAGCAACTTTCTCACCGGGAGACGCCCATCCCCAAACTTTAAGTGGCCTATCCCGCTGCAGTATCATGTCATTACTAATGAGCTTTGGCAGTCTTACATCACTTTTTGCTTGATAAGTACACAGTACTGCGCCAAGCGCAATACAAAGCGTTCTAATAATTATTTTCATAATTAAAAGTTATTTGGGTTATATTGATTGGCGCAGGTGTTAGCTCAGGGTGATTCCGTTGCCGGCACCTTTTAAATTGCCATTGGTTAATTTAGCTAAATAAGTTTGTACTGCATCAGCAAAGCCGGGCAATATGGTTAAGTCCTTGCCCCAAATCTCAACACTGCTTAATATTTCTTTAGCAATATTTTCTAACGGACCATTGGCCCATTTCGCTACCAGTAAACCTATCTTCTCGTCCTTAACAGGATACTTTTCATTTTTATACAACGAGTAAAACTCATTACCTTCCTTTTTAACCGTACCGGCAAAAAGTAAATAGGCGGCAAACCCTTTGGCAATGTATTCGGGCACAGTATTATACAGTTTATAATATTGCTTCAATATAGGTAAAACCCTGGTATTTATTTTGGTGGTGTATTGCTGCGCAATGGCTATCCATTGATGCTGAATGTATGGGTTCCTGAACCTGTCCAGCACACTGTTGCTAAAATCTTCAGCCAGTTTTGAATCAACCGGGTAAGGAATGGCAGTACGTATTTCGGCCATTAAACTTTGCAGAAAAGCAGCAAACGCTGCATTTTCGGTAGCTGTGTTTACATGCTCAAAACCGGTTAAAAAAGCAAGGGCGCAACTTAAGGTATGCGTACCGTTAAGTAACCTTAACTTTAGTTCGCGGTGCATGCCTATATCAGGTATCACAACAACACCATCGCTGGTTTGCTCAAAACTTAATATGCTTTTTACGGTATCGTTGCCCTCAATGGCCCAAAGCAAATAAGGTTCAGATACAATTAAAAGATCATCCTTATACCCGTTTTTGTCTTCAAATTGCTGCTGTTCCTGCGCCGACGGACGGCCGGTAACAATACGATCGACCAACGAGTTGCAGAAGTAATTGCTTTCATTTATCCATTTTTTAAACTTATCATCCAGTTTATTAAATGCAATTAATTGGTTTATAATGGATTTAAGGATAGTTGCATTATCAGGCAAAAGCTCGGTAGGTATAATTACCAGGCCGCTATCAGTACTGCCATTAAAATTTTTGTAACGGTGATGAAGCACCGCTAATAATTTAGCAGGGAAAGATGAAGGCGGTTGTTGGTTAATATTTTCTTCAACCAGTTGAAGACCAACCTCGGTAGTATTTGAAATAACGATTTTTAATTCAGGGTTTTCAGCCTCTTTCAATATTGCGCCCCATTCGTCAGCGGCTGATAGTACGTTGCTTATGGATGTGTTAATAACCGTTTCTTCGGTAAGCTGACTGTTTTTTATACCCTTCATTTGCAGGGTGTAAAGGTTATCCTGATTGGCAAAAGCATCAGTACCGCCGGTGTTGGTTGACTTTACAACAATTATGCGCCCGTTAAAAATGCCGTTGCGGTTGGCTGTATCAATAACATGGTCGGTAAGCCCTCTTAACAAAACACCGGTGCCAAACTGTAATACCTTTACCGGCAGTTTTAAATAATCAATAACAGGAACGGTAATGCCTGTGCTGTTTATTTCAGGTAATGTGTTGTTTGAAAGTTTTATAGTTTGTACGCTATCCATTTACAGTTAAAATTATAATGATGCCATTGCTTTAATAACCCCCGATTCCGGATTAAGCCAGCTTTCAAAATCTACACTCAGGCTATTAAAATCAGTACGGTGCGTTATATAATTGGTAGGATTAACCAATCCTTTTCTCATCGAATCAATTACATGCTCAAAATCGGCACGGGTAGCATTGCGGCTGCTCATTAACGTAGCCTCGCGCTTGTGAAACTCCGGATGGCTGAAAGATATTTCTCCCTTTTGCAAGCCTATTAATACCATACGTGCGCCATGCGCCATATACTGAAATGCAGAGTTAATAGCTTTTTGGCTCCCGGTAGCATCTATTACTACAGTAGGCATATCGCCATTGGTAATTTGGCTTATTTGCTCCTTAGCATCGCCAAGGGCATTAACCGTATATTTTATATCGAGGTTGTTTTTGCAAAATGCCAGGCGGTTATCATTAATATCCATAGCAATTACCTGTGCGCCTGCTATGCGTGCAAATTCCATGGTGCCTAAGCCGATGGGGCCTGCCCCAATAACCAATACAAACTCATTTGGTGTAACATCTGCGCGCCTAATGCCGTGTGCACCTATAGCTAATGGCTCAACAAGGGCAAGCTCATCATAACTCAAGCCATTGCCATGTACCAGTAAACGCGAAGGGATAGAATAATATTCGGCCATACCACCGTCGGTGTGCACGCCACAAACCTGGATGTTTGCACAGCAGTTTGGTTTGCCGTTTCTGCAGGCAATACAATGCCCGCAATTAATATAGGGTATAAAAGTAACAGCTTCGCCAATGGTAAAGCCGGGAGCATCGTCTGCTTCCACCAAATCGCCTGATAGCTCATGACCTAAAATACGCGGATAGCTAAAAAAGGGCTGTGTACCCCTAAAGGCATGCAGATCAGTACCGCAAATGCCTATTCTTTTAATTTTTATGATAGCATTGCCCGGGGTTAATGCCGGTTTATCAAATTCTTTATACTCAAACTTTCCAGGCTCTACACATACCAATGAATTCATTTTTTATTCAGATAAATTATAAAACTTAATTGCATTTTCACCAAAAACCTTCGCCTGTTCATTAGCGCTGTAGCCGGAAAAATACTCTTTAACTATATCGTAAACTTGTTTATATGTGGCCGATACCAGACAAACCGGCCAATCAGACCCATACATCACCCTGTCAATACCAAATGTTTCAACCACTGCATCCATATAAGGTTCAAACTCGTCAGGTA
>JAICMD010000198.1 GCA_025929405.1 Mucilaginibacter sp.
GATAGCTGTAAAGGTTGATAATTCTTTACAGCCAAATACACGCTGGTATTCCGGTTCGGGCATTTACCGTAACGTTTGGTTGATAAGCACTAACAAAATTGCTGTTAACCATTGGGGTACCTTTGTAACCACACCAAAGGTAAGCGCCAGCCATGCCGATGTTAACCTGAGCGTTAGCATAAAAAACGCGATAGGCAATACTCAACTAGCCGCTGTTGTCAGCAGCATTTATGCCAACGGTAAATTAGTAGCAAGTAAAACCCTTACAGGCGTTAGTTTAAAGGATACGATTACTACTGTAAGCCAAAACTTCGGCATTAATAAACCGATATTATGGTCGGTTAACAAACCATTCCTGTATAAAGTACAAACTAAAATATTGGTGAATAATGCGGTTGTTGATCAGTATGAAACACCACTCGGTATCCGTTATTTTAATTTTGACGCAGATAAAGGTTTCAGCCTGAACGGTGTTTACATGAAAATAAACGGCGTTTGCCTGCACCATGACCTGGGCGCGTTGGGCACAGCATTTAATGTGCACGCGCTAGAAAGGCAGTTTAAAATATTAAAGGAATTCGGTGTTAATGCCATACGCACCTCGCACAACCCACCCGCACCGGAGTATTTAGACCTTGCAGACCGCATGGGCTTCATTATCATGGATGAGGCATTTGACGTTTGGCAGGTTCATAAAAGGCCCCAGTATGACTCTCATCTTTTCTTTAAGGAATGGCACAAACGCGACCTGACAGATCAGATACTGCGCGACAGGAATCACCCATCGGTGATGATATGGAGCATTGGTAATGAAATACCTGAGCAAAAAGATACCAGCGCCACACGTATAGCGCGCGAACTTGCCGGTATTATCCACCAGCTGGATACCTCTAGGCCAATCACCACTGCCAATAACGAACCCGGCCCCGGCAATAAAATTGTAGAATCGGGCGCTGTTGACCTGATAGGTTATAATTACCATAACCCGCAATTGGCTAATTTCCAGAAAGATTATCCGGGTAAAAAATTTATTGGTACCGAAACTGCTTCGGCGCTGGAAAGCCGCGGTGTTTACATTACTTCGCCTGATACCATTCAACGGTGGCCGGGAAGAAGAATGCCGAGGAATACCAATAATACCGTTAACGCTTATGATAATATTTCGGCCCCATGGGGTTTTACCCATGAGGAAACCTTGAAAATATATAAAAAATATGCTTTTCTTTCGGGTCAGTTTGTATGGACCGGGTTTGATTATATAGGCGAACCATGGCCTTATCAATGGCCATCCCGCAGTTCCTACTTCGGTATAGTGGATCTGGCTGGCTTCCCTAAGGATGTTTATTATTTGTACCAAAGCGAATGGACCAATAAAACAGTGCTCCACATATTACCGCACTGGAACTGGGAAGCCGGTAAAGTAGTTGATGTTTGGGCGTATTACAGTAATGCCGACGAGGTTGAACTGTTTTTAAACGGCAGATCATTAGGTACAAAATCAAAACAGGGGGACAGTTTGCACATTGCCTGGAAAGTAAAATATGAGCCGGGGACCTTAAAGGCTGTATCACGCAAAAATGGCAAAGTTGTGAAAACTACCGAAGTTAAAACCGCGGGCGCACCAGCCAAAATAGAATTAAGTGCCGACAGAAGCGTTATACGTAAAAACGACCATGATCTTTCTTATATCACCGTTAAAATTGTAGACAAGGATGGTATAATGGTGCCTAATGCAGATAATGATGTCAAATTCAAACTATCAGGAGTTGATAGCTTCCTGGCAGGTGTTGATAATGGAAGCCAAACCAGCCACGAATCGTTCAAAGCCGATCATCGTAAAGCATTTAATGGTTTGGCCTTAGCAATTATTGGTGCTAAAAATAAACCAGGTATAGTAACAATTACAGCAACAGCCGATGGCTTACCTTCTGCATCGTTGCCAATTACTATTAAATAAACCAACTAATTGCTAACTTAATATACCGTTTCTATCGTATGTAAATCCTCCAAAAAGTTCGACATTTGGCGCGTTCCTCCTACCTCAGAAAACAAAGAGCCTTTTAGAGCAATCTAAGAGGCTTTTTATTGGCAAATGGTGTTAAGTAGGTACATAATTCGGTACACTACGAAAAACTTAATCGGTACACTATTCGCTACCTCAACAAGTTAAGGCCTCAAATCGAAAAGATTTGAGACCTTTTTAACAACCATTTTATAACGCAATAAATGCAGTTTAAAAAATCGCCATTTATACATACGCTATATTATTCTGCATCTCATTATTCTTTCTATTTATTTTAACTTGCTTTATAATTTTAAACCAGGCTTTTTTAGTGTTTTGAAATGCCGCAAAGTGTCTTTTTACATTTTTATCATAATAATTTAATTCGGCTAATAACTGCTCAAAATCTCTTACCTTGAAATAGGCACATAGCTTAGGAATTGACAATTCTAAATTTTCCCGCATTTTTTTTTATGATCATTTCATACTCTTCTCTTTGTGTGACGTATAAAAGCAATGGCTTATAACGTATCCAACCGATGGTTGCTTTAACAAACCGTTTAATAACTTCAGGAGAAGAATTATCTGCCGGGTTGAAACTTAAAGGAAGTACACCATTTAACAAACTATTGTATGAAGAAAAACCATCATGAAAGGCATAACATGGTATTTTTAATACCTTTAAATCCGTAAGGCAGGTACTCATAAAGGTATCTTCGCCCCGGGCGCCGGGCGGGTTAAAAAACGGCGGAAATTTGCTGCTATCTCTTTGTAAGTTAAAACAGAGATTGGCCCCGGAAATAAATTTCAGACCATTGACCTCTTCCACTTCAACAACCTGCTTATTTTTTACAACTTCTTCATCGGCATAGGTAACACCATTATTGCCAATGATGTTGGTTTTTACATTTTCCCAGGAAACAATATCATTGCTAATTGTTTCAATAAAGCATCTGAAGTCATTTTCTGTTAGGTTTTCGGTAAATTCAATTGATGGGATGGGCGATATATAACCGCAATGATACCCATGTGTGATATCCGCATTATGGTTAAATTTGATATGGCTGCCTACAATACTTTGTCCCATCCACGAAACAAAATTTTTTTTGTCTTTAAAAACAGCCATCGGGTATTCGTCATCATCCAGAAAGATCAGTTTATCCATACCTTTTTTAATGGCGTAATACATAATCGTATTTCTCTTCTTTGCATAGCCGTCACCAAAGATCAGTAGTGTTTCTTTTGGACTGATCTCGCCCGATGCTGTTAATGAGGTTGTTTCTTTTTCGGTAGCTTCCTCGCCGATAAATGTAATAGAATCGATCATCTCCTTTAATAAGGGATTAATGTTCTTATAATCTTTTACCTCGGTGTTTTGATAAGCCAGATCATAAGCAATAAACAGATGGAGACGAATTTGTTTATCTTCTATTAATCCATGTTCCAGCCAGTTGTTGATATTTGTAGTAAGTACATTCTGAAAATGTCTTCTACCGGTTACAAAACCAATACCTATATGTGTAATCATCAATTGTAATTATAAATTTTGAATGCAATAATTATTTAATCTATAATATGCCGGATGCCGTGGCCGCAAAGTTTAACGGGAGAAGCCAAACAAAAAAGCCAGGAAATAAGAAGCTAAACGCTTACCAGGCGTTAAATAATAGCACATTTAAGTGCAACCGGCAAAGGGAAGAAGAAAAATGAATCAGACTTGTAATCTTGAAAGAAAAAGGTAAGGCTTAAATTGAAGAGTAAGATGAAAACGCGTATTAACCTGATGTTGCCAGCTAAAAATGCTCGCCACAAAACTATCTATCTTTTTATAAGGTAACCGACGAACAGCAGGTGAAACAAAAGTCTCTTTAGTTTCTCGTTCTATCGTCGCATGATGATTTTCTTTTTTCTTATTCAGGCGTTGAAAAACATCATTGACTTTTACCGAATCATAGGCAAAATTAACATAATTGGTTAACCGATAAGCCGCGTAGGGGCGTAGTAACATCGCCACTGCTATAAAGAATAAAATAAAAATCTTTAAAGGCTTATTGCTAATCATGCAGTCTTCCGGTTAATTCACAAATTTAGGAAAAAATAGCTCAAAACATTTCTGCTCCCCCTACCTCAACAAGTTAAAAGCCTCAAACCGCGAAATTTTATGCTTTTGGTTGATGATATTTTCACACAGCATAATTAAATATTAATTAAAAAATAAATTTGGATTTATCCTAACAACATAGTTACATTAGTATTACCGATTGACCTATCTACTGCGAAAGAGCCATTTATAACCCGAACCAGATAGATTATTCAGAAAAAGTAAAGATAAGCATATAACTATAGCTATATGCCGAAGCTAATTATTGTTTAATTTTTTAACTTAAACTATTATTATGAAGGCCGACAACATTACTGCAGTTTTAAACATCCTGGTAAAAAATCTTAACATCCCGGTTACCCGCCAAAGCATTAGCGACGAGTTACAAAAGCACCCTGACCATTCAAGCTTATTAGCCATTAGCGATTTGCTTAACAACTGGCATGTACCCAACGCAGCTTATGAGTTAAGTTATGATGAACTGGTATCTGCCGAGGTACCCACTCCTTTTATAGCCTATTTTTCCCGAAAGGAATTTGCTGTTATACATCAATTGGACGACCGGGGCGCTACAGTAAGTAATGAACGCTGGAACCATCATAATTTAACTACTGATGATTTTAAAAGATTATACTCCGGATCCGTTTTGGTAGCCGAAAAGGAAGATACATCAGGCGAAACTGATTATGCCAAAAAGCAAACAAAACAAACGCTGGAAGATGCCAGGATACCATTTGTAGTAATAAGCAGCCTGATTATATTATTTACGTTCCTGCTTTTACAATCAGGTTATTTAGCATCATTTAACTGGCAAATAGGCTTGCTTACTCTTTTTAAAACAGCAGGATTAACAACTGCTGTTTTACTGTTGGTACAAAGCATTGATACCAATAACCCATTAATACAAAAGCTTTGCGGCGGCGATAATAATAAAAACTGCAATGCCATACTTTCATCAAAAGCGGCAAAAATAACCGATAGCTTAAGCTGGAGCGAAGTGGGCCTGTTTTATTTTGCAGGTACATGGCTGGTGCTATTGTTTAACAGCGGTCATACCCCAATAATTCAAATGCTGGCCATATTAAATGTGTTAAGCTTGCCGTATACTGTTTACTCTATTTACCATCAATGGCGCGTAGCTAAACAGTGGTGCGTTTTATGCTGCACGGTACAAGGTTTGTTATGGCTGGAGTTTTTTGCTTTTTTACCTGCATTAACACAACCTATACAATTGCCAGCTATGCGCGAGTGGGCAAGCATTATAATGGGCATGGCTATACCGGTTATTGCCTGGGTGTTTATTAAGCCCTATTTACTGCTAAGTAAACAAATAACCCCATTAAAAAACCAGTTGCGCACGTTTAAATACAATTCAGAACTGTTTCAAAAATTATTGAATGAGGGTGTTAAGTATAGCTTACCTGCCGAAGAGCACTCGCTGGTAGTTGGTAATCGCGAAGCCGAAAATATTATTACTATGGTATCAAACCCGTTCTGCCAGCCTTGTGCTAAAGCGCATAAAGGGCTGGAGTGGCTTAATGAACGTAGTGATGTAAAACTACAGGTAATATTTTCGACAGCTAATGATGAGAATGACCCTAAAACACAGGTAGCAACGCATTTATTATCCTTACAGCAAAACCGCGACGATAAATCATTAAAAAAAGCGCTGGATGATTGGTACGATCAAAAACAAAAAAATTACGATGCCTGGGCAAAGGAACATCCATTAGCCGAGAAAACAAACTCAAGCGAAGCATTACAGGTAAACCAGGCCTGGTGCAAAATGACCGAGATAAAGGGTACACCTACACTATTTATAAACGGGCGCAAGCTTCCCCAAAACTATCAACCCGAAGATTTAAAATACTTTATATAAGTGTTAAAGCAAAAATATTGTTGCCACAATGAAGATGCCTGAACTTCGGTAAAACAGGCTTAGGGAAATGCCGCAACCCGATTAATAGAGGCAAAGCAAAACAGGAATTTATGTGACGAGTTCTGTGCCGGTAGTTAAATAAACATTGAACGGGTTTAAAACCCGTTCAATGTTTTACTTTTAAAAAAACAATAATACTAATGCGTCCTATTTTTATACTATTTATACTAATTAGTTTTTTTGCTGATGCACAAAGGCTCCCAAAAATTCAACAAGTGACGGTTCGTGCGCCTTCAAATATTAAAATTGATGGAAAACTTGCCGAATGGAATAATCAGTTTCAGGCATATAATCCAAATGTTGATCTATTTTATACACTATCAAATGATGATAAATATTTATATCTAACCTTGCAAGCAATTGAACCGTTAGTTATAAGAAAAATCATTAATGCAGGTATTACATTTACAATAAATACAGCAGGAAATAGAAATGATAAAGCCCATAATGTAACTTTTACTTATCCAA
>JAICMD010000345.1 GCA_025929405.1 Mucilaginibacter sp.
GTATTTAAAACCAGCAGCCAGTTTAAATCGGTAGCCTTATATTTTTTTATGCTCACCAATACAAACAGGGCTATAAAACCTAACATCAGCAACACCGGGAAAACCAGCGTCCATTTGTTGGGTACAGTTAAATATAGTTGGTTAAGCTTGCTATTATCGCCCTGCAAAAAAGGTACAAGGGCAATACATAAAAATATCAGGAATAAGCGGGTTGCAATTTTTGCGGCAATCTGGCTGGCTTTCATAATTCATGCAAAATTACTTTTAAATTTATTGCACCATCCATTAAACATGAAATTTAATACCGTATTAGTTACGCTGCTTTTTTTATTTACTGCCAGTGTTTCGGCACAAAATAAAACGTTTAAAGTTGTGCCGCTTGGCGTTTTAGGGGGGATAGACGAAAGCAATCTTTCGGCCTATATGGTAGCCCCGGCAGGCAGCAATAATTATATCTGTTTAGATGCAGGCACCCTGCATTATGGTATTGAAAAAGCGGTAGCCAATAAAGTATTTAATGTATCTGCTACCGAAGTGCTGAAAAAATACATCAAGAGCTATTTTATATCGCACGCGCATCTGGATCATATTTCGGGATTAATCATCAACTCTCCCGATGACACCAACAAAAAATTTATGCCCTTGCCGGATGCATCAACACCATAAAAACCCACTACTTTACGCCAACAAGCTGGAGCAATTTTGGCAACGAGGGCGAAGCGCCTATACTCAATAAGTACACTTATAAAGTACTTAACCCCGGCACAGAAATAGCCATTAAAAATACTTCTTTAACGGTTAAGGCTTTCCCGCTTAGTCATTCAAACTTAACCAGTACGGCCTTTTTGGTTAAAAACAATGCGGCATATCTTTTATATCTGGGCGATACCGGCAGCGATGAAATTGAAAAAAGCAGTAACCTGCAAAAACTGTGGCAGGCAGTGAGCCCATTAATAAAAAGCAAACAATTAAAGGCGATTATGGTAGAGGTGTCATTTCCGGATGAGCACCCTGACAAATTATTATTCGGCCACTTAACACCGCGCCTGCTGATGGCCGAAATGAACAAACTTGCACAGTTAAGCGGTAAAGATGCCATCAAAAACTTAAACATAGTCATCACCCATTTAAAACCACCTGCTGCAAGCATTGCCAAAATAAAACAACAGCTTGCTGCCGAAAATAAATTAGGACTGCATTTGGTATACCTGGTGCAGGGAAAAATGATGCAATTTTAATCAATCTGTCATCCCGTAACGAAGTATCTTATTCAGTTGATAAGTAACTGCGGGTTATTTACAAATGGGATAAGATGCTTCGTTCCTCAGCATGACATAGTGTAAAGTAACAACCCGTAAACCACTTGCACCTTCACTCATCTGCACATCTTTTAGCTATCTTTACCCTCAATTATGAAATACCTGCGACTGCTTTTATTACCGTTTTCGCTGCTGTACGGATTGGTAGTTGTAATACGCAACTGGCTGTATGATGCGGGTATATTAAAAAGTCAACAGTTTGACATTCCGGTTATTGTGGTGGGCAACCTGGAAGTTGGCGGCGCAGGCAAAAGCCCTATGACGGAGTATCTTATCCGTTTATTAAAAGCCGATAATAAACTTGCAACGCTTAGCAGAGGTTATGGCCGCAAAACTACCGGATATTTAGTTGCTGATGCCAGTACCCCTGCCGACCAGATTGGCGACGAACCTGCACAATTCAAACAAAAATTTGCGGATATTACCGTAGCTGTTTGCGAGGACCGGGTATATGGCATACAACAACTGCAGCCTGACCATAACCTTATTTTACTGGATGACGCTTATCAGCATAGGGCGGTTAAACCGGGATTGGGTATTTTGTTGTTTGATTACAATACCATTACCCAACCCAAGCTCCTGCTACCAGCAGGTAACCTGCGCGAGCCTTTTAACGGGCGTTGGCGCGCCGATATCATTGTAATTACCAAATGCCCGGATGATATCTCACAACAAAAGCAGGATAAAATAGCAGCTATTATAAAACCTCTGCCCTATCAGCAATTATATTTTACAGCTATAAGTTACTTTGATTTACATGATATAAACAACCGGCCAAATAATGCTGTAATAGATAATGATACTACGGTATTCTTGTTAACCGGCATTGCCAATCCGAAGCCCTTGGTACAACATCTTGAAAAATATACTACAAACATCATTCATCATAAATATCCCGATCATCATCAGTTTACCTTAAAAAATATCAGTAAACTTGCCGGTGATTTTGATGCCTGTGCATCA
>JAICMD010000266.1 GCA_025929405.1 Mucilaginibacter sp.
ATAAACGTAGGTAATACCATCGCCTCCCCTATCCGGGTGTTCATCTTCCATGCGGTCAACCTGATCATATTTTTTAAGGTATTGGCGTATCATTTTACGTAGTATGCCATCTCCTTTTCCGTGAAGTATCTTCAGGTTGCCAAAACCCATCATCAGGGCACGGTCAAATAATCGTTCAATTGCAGCCAGGGCGTCTTCGGTACGCATACCACGCACATCAATTTCGGGGCTAAAACTACTCATATCCGTAGTTGATGTAGTTAAACTGCGCCTTACATCTTTAGGTATTGTTGATTTTGATACTTTTTGCACCCTTTTTCTTTTTGCAACGGTGCGCAAATCGCCAATAGCAATAATTACGTTGTCCTTTGTAATTTCCATTACCTGCCCAACAGTGTCCGAATCCGTTAATTTCACCCAGTCGCCGGGTTTTATTTCGTCTGCATTGACAACAGGTTTTGGCACCTCGGCTTTTACCGTATTTTTCTCTAGTTCGCGGTTAAGGTTTTGGCGCAGGTTGCGTGTGGCTTCTTTATCGGCATTATTGCTTTTAATTTCGGCTATAGTATTTTCAACCAGTTTATTAGCATTTAAAATAATGCTTTTGGCCTGCTCCTTTGCTTCGCGTATAAGTTGCTTTTTATTTTCTTCCAAAAAACTTTTCAGCCTTTCATTTTCGGCTAACAAATTATTTACCTGCTTTTGCTGTCTGTCCAGCTTAACGCGGGTGTCCAGTATTTCTTTTTTCTCGCGCTCCAACCCTACCAGCAAGGTATCTACATTTTTTTGGCCCGCGCTTATCTTATTTTTAGCCAGGTTAAGCACATTTTGCGGCAAGCCTATTTTTTGGGCTATCTCAAACGCATACGAACTGCCAGGCTTACCAACTTCCAATATATAAAGCGGCTGCATTTCAACATTGTTAAATAACATTGATGCGTTTTCTATCCCTTCAGTATTTCCGGCAAAAATTTTAAGGTTTGAGTAATGCGTGGTAACCATCCCCTTAACCTTTTTATGATTAAGCGACTCCAGCACAGCCTCAGCTATTGGGCCGCCAAATTGAGGATCAGTACCTGTGCCAAATTCATCAATCAATATTAACGACCGGCCGTTGGCCTGCTCAACAAAATTTTTCATTTTTGAAAGGTGCGCACTGTATGTGCTCAAATCGCTCTCTATGGATTGATCATCACCAATATCAACAAAAAACTGTTTAAATACACCTGCAACGCTGGCTTCATCTGCTGGTATCAATAAACCTGCCTGTACCATCATTTGCAGCAGGCCAACAGTTTTCATACATACCGATTTGCCTCCCGCATTTGGGCCTGATACAACTATAATACGTGTACTTTCATCAACCTGTACGTTTAAAGGCACAACCGTTTTTTGTTCTTTTTTAAACGACAGATATAATAAAGGATGACGGGCATGTATCAGTTTAAACCGCGGCTCGTTTACTACTTCGGGCATTGCAGCCTCAATATCAATAGCAAATAGTGCTTTTGCCCGCACAAAATCCATTTTGGTTAATAGCCCGTGGTAGGATAATAAAAGAGGCACATACGGACGCAATTCGGCTGTCAGTAACGTTAGTATCCTTACTATTTCGCGTCTGCGCTCAAATTCAAGGTCGCGTATTCGGTTATTTAGCGTAAAAACTTCTTCGGGTTCAATATAAACCGTTTGTCCTGATGCCGACTCGTCATGCACAAATCCCTTTAGTTTCCGCTTATTTTCGGCTAATAAAGGGATGCACAAACGGCCATCGCGAATAGTTAATGAGCCATCGGCCGTCCACCCATTAGCCGAAGCATTTTTAAATACCTGGTCAATTTTTTTACGCGCTTCCTGTTCGGCTTTAACTATACCTGTTGTAATATCATCCAGCTCGCGCGATGCATTGGGTTTAATTTTCCCCTTTGCATCAATTACCTGCTCAATTTTACGGATGATGCTTTTTTCGATAGGTAAATGCTCAAATAAAGCTTCAAGATTAGGGTACTGGCCCTCGCGATCATTAAAATAAGCTATAACCGCAAATACTGTGGATAAAGACGCTTGAACTTTGAAAAATTCGTCCTCGGTTAAAAAAGCTCCCTCAACTTTGGCTTTATTGGCTAATGATTTAATATCAAAAAAATGATGGATGGGCAGCGGCGCATCATTTTGTAAAATATCTTTAAACTCATTGGCCTGGCTTAAAAACTTGTGTATCTGGCCATAATCGGCCATAACCTGCATCCTGTCAACCATAGCCTGGCCCATTTCGCTAAGGCAATGGGCCTTTATAAACTCCTTTATTTCAGTAAACCCAAGTTTATCAATACTATTTTTTGGGTAAAGCATTTGTGGCAGGTTTTGATAATTGTACTTTATTTACCGAATCGAGCTTTTTTTGCAGTATTTGCGTCACATCTGCATATATGGTTTCCAGCTTATCGGGATGAATAGTATAGTATTTAAGGCTCCTTTTAACCTGTACTGAATCTGTATGATGCTTTTTAAATACGGCTATATACTGGTTTACACCGTACTTATATAAACTATCAGGAGCCGGATCAATATTATATAAACTGCCATCAACAATATGTACATCAACCATAAGCTGAACCATGTCATGGGGTTTTATAATACCATCGGGTGTGCTGTTACAGGCATATAATAAAATCAAAGCCCAAAAAAACAGGAAGACATGTTTGCGCATTCCGTAATTTAGCGGTTTAAATAACAAAATTACGCATAAATGAGCATTGCAGATAATATAAGCAGCCTAAAAAAAGAAACCGATGCGGTAAATGTAGCTTTAATAGCTGTATCAAAAACCAAAACTGCAGAAGATATACAACAAGCTTACGACGCCGGACAGCGGCTATTTGGCGAGAACATGGTGCAGGAACTGGTTGACAAACACCAGCATTTGCCTGCCGATATACAATGGCATTTAATTGGCCACCTGCAAACAAACAAGGTAAAATATATTGCACCTTTTATTAGCATGATACAATCTGTTGATAGCCTAAAGCTATTACAGGAAATTAACAAACAGGCCCAAAAGAATAAACGTGTTATTGATTGCCTGCTGCAAATTTATATTGCCGACGAGGATACCAAATATGGCTTGGGTTTTGACGAAGCTATTGAACTTTTGCGCAGCGATGAGTATGCTGCGCTAAAAAGCATCCGTATATGTGGGTTAATGGGCATTGCTACCAATACCGATAATGAAAAACAGGTAAAAGAGGAATATTATGAGTTAAAAACCTTCTTTGATGGTATAAAAGTTAGTTTTTTCAGGAAGGATGATGCTTTTAAGGTATTATCAATGGGTATGTCGGCCGATTATAAACTGGCTATTGAGCAAGGCAGCAATATGGTGCGTGTAGGCAGCACCATATTTGGTAATAGGGTAATTAAACACTGGAAAAACAACTAAGATCTTTAGGATTTGCAGGATTATAGGATGCCTGTCAATTTAAGATGCCGCACCATCAAAAATCATAACATCATATAATCTTAAAAATCTTAGTGCAGACAATGACAAACATAAGAGTAGCCCAAAAAGAAGATTGCTCACGCCTGCTGGAACTTATACATGAGTTGGCGCTGTTTGAACGCGCTCCGCAGGAAGTAACGGTTACCTTACCGGAATTTGAGGATGCCGGTTTTGGCAACAAGCCTGTTTGGAAAGCCTTTGTTGCCGAAATTGACGGGCAAATTGTAGCGATGGCCCTTTATTATGTGCGCTATTCTACCTGGAAAGGTTGCAGGTTATTTTTAGAAGACCTGATTGTAACAGAAAAATTCAGAGGAAAAGGCATTGGTAAAGCACTTTTTGACCGCACGATTGTTGAAGCTAAGGATATGGGCTTTAACGGCATGGTTTGGCAGGTGCTTGACTGGAACGTACCTGCGCTTAACTTTTATAAAAAATATGAGGCAGGTATTGAACCGGGCTGGTTAAATGCTTCATTATCCAAACAACAATTATCAAACTATTGATGATGAAAACAGGAACCGCAATTTTATTTATCATACTCGCCTTTTTAACATCATGTATGTGGGGAGTGCCTAAAAAGAAAGGCCCAAAAATGTCAGGTGATACATTGACCTATGCCTATCAACTCATTAAAAAACGGGCTGACGATTGCGGCCATAAACCCGACAGTGGTTGCACCGTTGTAAAAATAAAATACCCCATATTTACTGATGCCGAAAAGTTAAATGATACCGTTACCAAAAAGCTAACCGGTTTATTCGGTATTTTTCAAACTGATGTTACGCTGGATGAAATGGCAGATCGCTTCATGGAAACCTATGCCAACTTTAAGAAGAGAAATAAAAAATCGACTATATTTTATACGCTTAATAGCAGCGCCAACGTACTGAGGCAGGATTCGGGGTTGACTACACTACAGATTAAAAGTTATACATTTCAAGGCGGTGCACATG
>JAICMD010000207.1 GCA_025929405.1 Mucilaginibacter sp.
AATCGGCGCGTATCCCCAAAGGAAAAGAAAATAAATACCTGGCTCAGGTTTTTCAGGCACTACGTATTGAGGTAAACCAGGAGTTGGAAGCATTAAAGGATTTTTTAGTGCAATCGGCCGAGGTATTGGTTTCGGGCGGAAGGCTGGTGGTAATGTCGTATCATTCGTTGGAGGACAGGCTGGTAAAAAACTTCATCGCCAAAGGCAAGTTTAGCGGTGAGGTAGAGAAGGATTTTTACGGAAATGATCAAAAACCGTTTGATGCGGTAAGCCGTGGAGCTATAACCGCATCGGCGGAAGAAATAAAACAAAATAATCGCGCACGCAGCGCAAAACTAAGGATAGCTGTAAAAAAATGACCAATCGTTTACGTACAGAAATTCAGGAAGAGGAAGCTGAGAAAGAGTTAATTGTTGAGGAAAAATCCCATGTAAAGGAAATTCCCGATAATTTTTTTACCCAGTTTTTAAGCAAGGGCTTTGTTACCGCCGAGGAGGCTACCCGTGCGCTACCCTTTGTTTTATATGTGGCCTTTTTGTGTATGATATATATTGCCAACAGGCATCTTGCTGAAAAGAACATACGCGATATTGATAAAATTGGTAAAGAGGTAAAAGAGCTTAGTTGGGATTATAAAGTGGCTAAAGCCGATCTGGCTTACAAAAGCACGCTATCAGAAGTTGCCAAGCGTGCTGATACACTTGGTGTAAAAGAATCAATACAGCCGGCCCAAAAAATTGTGGAGAAAGTGGAGGTGGATGATGGGGATTAGGACTAATATACTTTTACGGGTTTACATCGCTTTTGGCTTAATACTGCTTTTTGCCGCTGCGGTAGTTTTTCAATTATACCGGGTGCAAGTTATGCAGGGCGATAAATGGAAAAAAATGGCCCAAAGCATGTCTACCAAATATGAAAATGTTGAAGCGTCGCGCGGCAACATACTTTCGGTTGATGGTAGTTTGCTGGCTACTTCGGTGCCCGAATACGAACTGCACATGGATATGATGGCTGCCGGTATTGCCAGCGACAGGGTTTTTTATGAAAAGGTAGATTCATTAGCTGCTAAACTATCGCAGCTTTATCCTGATAAATCTGCCCGGGATTTCTCGCGTATGCTGCGTGATGCCCGTAAGGATAATGACCGTTATCAGTTAATACGCCGCCATGTTACACACATGGAACTAAAACAGATACGGAAGTTCCCGATTTTTAATTTAGGTAAGTATAAAGGTGGCTTAATTGTATTGCAGCAAAATAAACGCATACTGCCTTTTCAATCGCTTGCTGCACGAACCATCGGTTATAAAAATCCGAACGTAAAGAACGGCGTAGGTTTAGAAGGGGCTTATGCCAAATATATTGATGGTGAAAATGGCAAACGCCTGATGCAGCGTATTGCAGGCGGTGTTTATGTGCCTGTAAATGATGGCGAAGAAGAAATTGCCGCTAAGGATGGTGCGGATATTATATCAACCATCAATGTAAACTTCCAGGATATTGCTCAAAAGGCATTAAAAAAGCAACTGGATAGCATACAGGCCGATTTTGGCACAGTGGTGTTAATGGAAGTTGCCACCGGCGAAGTGAGGGCGATTGCTAACTACACCCGCGACAAAGACGGTACTTACAAGGAAAAATTTAATTATGCCATAAGTTATGAGGCCGAGCCAGGATCGACGTTTAAGCTGGCGTCATACATGGCGATGCTGGATGATAAAAAAATTGATACCAGCACCCGCGTAGATATTATGCATGGCGGTCCATATCAAATAATTAATCCACGCAACGGGCGAGTGGTTTTAAAAATAAAAGATGCCGATGATGAGGGCGGGGTTGTTAGTGCGCGTCGCGCTTTTGAAAAATCATCAAATATAGGTGCTGCTAAACTGATTAATGCGTCTTATGGTAACAATCCTTCGGCCTTTACAGATAAACTATATGCCTGGCATTTAAACGAGAAAAATGAAATAGATATTCCCGGAGAAGGCCAGCCTTTAATTAAAAACCCAAAATCAAAATACTGGAACAACCTGCAAAGCTTATCGCAAATAGCTTATGGTTATGAATCAAAACTGTCGCCGTTGCAAATGCTTACTTTTTATAACTCTGTAGCTAATAATGGCAAAATGATATCGCCGGTTTTTGTACGCGAGATCAGACGGATGGGCAATACGGTAGAGCATTTTCAAACCAGGGTTATCAATCCACAGGTATGCTCGCCCGAAGCTTTGGCCAAAGTAAAAGGCTTGCTGGAAGGCGTTGTAGAAGAAGGTACTGGAAAAACACATATCAAAAACAAATTATACAAGGTTGCCGGTAAAACAGGCACTGCGCAAATAGCCAACGGCTCGTTAGGTTATGGCGAAAAAAATGCACACCAAGCATCTTTCTGCGGGTATTTCCCGGCAGATCATCCTAAATATTCTATGATCGTGGTGATCAGTAACCCCCGAGTTGGACTGCACCTTGCGGCATGGGTAGCCGGACCGGTATTCAGGCAGATAGCTGACAGGGTTTACGCTACCGACTTGCAAATAAATCAAACTCCGCAGGTTAGATTGGTAGGCAATACTAATCCACCTAAAATAAAGCAGGGTAATAACAAAGCATTAAAACAGGTATTTGAGAAACTGGGCGTAAAACCATTATATGCTGATGCAGGTAATAATACTGTGGACACCAGTAACGGTATTGCCTATGCCGAAGTGCAGTACAAAAGTGGTACGGTACCATCGGTAACAGGCATGGGTTTAAGTGATGCCCTATATTTAATGGGTAATGCAGGATACAAAGTTACTGTACGCGGCAGCGGTACGGTTAAAAGCCAGTCGGTAACCGGCGGCAGTACTATACCAAAAGGATCAAGAATAACATTAATGTTGGAATGAGGCAACTAAGCGACATATTACAGGGTTTACCCTTTACCGAATTGCAGGGCAGTGCCGATGTTACTATCAGCGCCATTGTATTCGATTCGCGTAAGGTAGTGCCAGATTGTTTGTTTGTAGCCGTGCGAGGGACAGTAGTAGATGGTCATAATTATATTGAGCAGGCCGTTAAGGGTGGTGCCAAAGCCATCATTTGCGAAGAACTACCCGCCCATGTAACCGGCGAGGCTGACTTTTTAATGGTGCCCAATTCGGCAGTGGCATTGGGTATCGTGTCAGCTAACTTTTATGATAATCCATCAAGAAAATTAAAACTGGTAGGTGTTACGGGTACCAACGGAAAAACAACGGTGGCTACACTGCTGTATCAGTTGTTCCGCGACTTGGGTTATAAGTGCGGATTGCTCTCAACAGTTGAAAATCAGATTAACGGAAAGATAATTCCATCAACCCATACCACGCCCGACCCGGTTGAACTTAACAGGTTGTTGGACGAAATGGTAGCCCAGGGCTGTGATTATTGTTTTATGGAAGTAAGCTCGCATGCAGTAGCACAGCACCGTATTGAGGGTTTAAGCTTTACCGGCGGCATATTTACCAACTTAACGCATGATCATTTAGATTATCATAAAACTTTTGATAATTACCTGAAGGCAAAAAAAGCATTTTTTGATGGCTTGCCTAAAAATGCCTTCGCACTTACCAATAATGACGACCGTAATGGCAGCGTGATGCTGCAAAACACCAAAGTCCATAAAAAAACCTATGGCTTAAAGTCGATGGCTGATTATAAGGCTAAAATCCTTGAAAATCAGTTTGGGGGCTTATTGCTGAATATTGATAACGAGGATGTTTGGTTTAAAATGGTGGGCAGCTTTAACGCCTACAATTTATTAGCAGTTTTTGCTGCCGCTATGCTGTTGGATCAAGACCGTTCAAAGGTTTTGACCGCATTAAGCAAACTATCAGGCGCCGAAGGCAGGTTTGATTATACTGTTGGTCCTAACAAAATTATCGGCATAGTTGATTATGCGCATACGCCCGATGCTGTCCAGAATGTGTTAAGCACTATCCATGATATCCGTAAGGGCAACGAAAAGGTGATAACGGTAATTGGCTGCGGCGGCGATCGGGATAAAGCTAAGCGCCCGATTATGGCCAAAGTAGCCTGCGATTGGAGTGATAAAGTGATATTAACGGCGGATAACCCGCGTTCGGAAGACCCGGCGGAGATCATAAAAGATATGGAACAGGGTGTTGATCCTTCGGAAAGGCGCAAAATGCTAAGTATAACCGACCGTCGTGAAGCTATTAAAACGGCTTGCATGTTGGCGCAACCAGGAGATATTATACTGCTTGCCGGCAAGGGCCATGAAAAATACCAGGAGATTAAAGGTGTAAAAAGCCATTTTGATGATAAAGAAGAGTTGCTGAACCAATTTAAATTAATGGGATAGAATGCTTTACTATTTATTCACGTATCTGTACAAAGAATATCATATCCCCGGAACAGGGGTGTTTCAATACATAACGTTCCGTATGGCTATGGCTGTTATCACTTCATTGTTGATAACTACAGTATATGGCCGCAGGTTGATAGACTATTTGCGCTATAAGCAGGTTGGCGAAACCGTGCGCAACTTAGGTTTGGAGGGCCAGATGCAAAAAGCGGGCACGCCTACAATGGGTGGTATCATTATTATTTTGGGGGTATTGGTGCCAACATTATTATTTGCCAAGCTGGATAATATATACATCATATTGATGCTGGTTACTACAGTTTGGCTGGGTACTATAGGTTTTTTGGATGATTACATCAAAGTATTTAAAAAGAATAAGGAAGGTTTAGCCGGGAGGTTTAAAATTACCGGGCAGGTTGGTTTGGCGCTCATCATTGGCTTTACAATGTATAATAATCCAAACATCGTAATTCGCCAGGAGGTGACTTTTCCTATAAAATATGATGCCCCCATTGATTATCATATTAAAAATACTGCTAAGGGGCCTGTACAGATTTATACGCAGGATATAAAATCTACCCATACAACAGTGCCATTCTATAAAAACAATGAGCTTGATTATGGTAAAATGGTAAAATTTTTAGGTTCTGGTTATGAGCGGTATACGCTTGTAGTTTTTATGTTTTTCATGATACTTATTATTACGGCAGTATCAAATGGTGCAAACATAACAGATGGTATTGACGGGCTGGCAACGGGTACATCAGCCATTATAGGGTTTACGCTGGCTATACTGGCATATGTATCGGGTAACGTGTTTTTTTCCGATTATCTGAACATCATGTATATCCCTAACTCAGGTGAGCTGGTAATTTTTGCCGGAGCTTTTGTGGGTGCATGTGTAGGCTTCTTGTGGTATAACGCTTATCCCGCGCAGGTATTTATGGGCGATACCGGCAGCCTTACCATAGGGGGTATTATAGCGGTGTTTGCCATTATGATACGTAAAGAATTGATGGTGCCTCTGTTGTGCGGCGTTTTTCTGTTAGAAAACTTGTCGGTGATATTACAGGTGTCGTGGTTCAAATACACCAAAAAGAAATATGGCGAGGGCCGCAGGATATTTCTGATGTCGCCCATACATCATCATTACCAAAAAAAGGGCTTTCATGAAGCCAAGATCGTAACACGTTTCTGGATCATTGGTATCATGCTGGCCATATTAACAATTATAACGTTGAAGTTGAGGTAGAGTAGTCTATGGTCCATAGTTGATGGTCCATGGTAATAAATTATAAATAAAGCGACTATGGATTATCGGCCATGGTCTATGGACTAAAAGAGAAAATGAGTAACAAAAACAAGATCGTAATCCTCGGTGCCGGCGAAAGCGGGGTGGGTGCGGCATATCTTGCCCAGCAGCAAGGGCATGATGTTTTTGTATCTGATTTTGGGGTTATTGCTGATAATTATAAAAAGCAGTTGCAGGATTGGAATATACGCTTTGAGGAACAGCAGCATACCGAAACTGAAATATTAAACGCGGTTGAAGTAATTAAAAGTCCGGGAATACCTGATAAGGCGCCTATCATCAAAAAAATAAAGGAAAAAAATATATCGGTTATTTCTGAGATAGAGTTTGCAGGAAGATATACCAACGCAAAGATCATTGGCATAACCGGCTCAAATGGTAAAACTACCACCACCAGTTTAACCTATCATATATTAAAAAATGGCGGGTTAAATGTGGGGTTGGCGGGTAACATAGGCAAAAGCTTTGCCTACCAGGTAGCTACCGAAAAGTTTGACTACTATGTATTGGAACTAAGCAGCTTTATGCTGGACGATATGTTCAGCTTCAAAGTGGATATAGCAGTATTGCTTAATA
>JAICMD010000152.1 GCA_025929405.1 Mucilaginibacter sp.
AAGGGGAGACTTTTTACAATTAGCTTATAATAAGTTAATAATGATTAAGCCCTTCCTACCGGAGAAGGGTTGGGTGGGGTTGCTTCGCGATGATATCATTAATAATCATATCCGCATGGATACGCGAGTTTTCAATAAACCATAAATGCGTATCCAAACCGCCGCAAACTACACCGGCAAGGTAAACGCCGGGCAGGTTGGTTTCCATGGTATCGGGGTTGTATTCAGGTATAAATTTATCATCTGATAAAACAAGCCCCCATTTTTTAAGCATATCAAAATTAGGTTTATAACCCGTCATGGCCATTACAAAATCATTGGCAATAGTTATTGGCCCATCAGGTGTTTGTATATCAACCTCACCCTCACGTATTGCGGTAAGGTCTGATTTAAAATAAGCTTTAATACTGCCTTCTTTAATCCGGTTCAAAATATCGGGCCTAACCCAATATTTAACCCGCTGACTAATTTCCTCGCCGCGCACTACCAAGGTTACATTAGCGCCTTTGCGCCAGGTCTCTAAAGCCACATCAATAGCCGAGTTGCTTGAACCAACCACCACAACCTTTTGCATGGCATAATAATGCGGGTCCTGGTAGTAATGCTTTACTTTAGGCAGATCTTCACCTGGGATGTCCAGATTAACCGCAATATCATAAAAGCCCGTGGCAATAATTAAACGCTTGGTGATATAAGTGCCTTTGCTGGTGGTAACCGTATATGCATTATTTTCGGGTAGGATAGAAGTAACCTCTTCAAACAACTTAATGGGTAATTTATTGGAGGTTGCTACTCTGCGATAATACTCCAAAGCCTCGGCACGATTGGGTTGTTTATGTGTTGATACAAAGGGAATACCGCCAATTTCCAATCTCTCTGAAGTAGAGAAAAACGTCATGGTAGAAGGGTAGTTGTATAACGAATTTACCAGACATCCTTTCTCCACAATAACAAAATTCAAACCTGCCTTTTGCGCGTTAAGTCCGCAGGCTATACCAATTGGGCCGCTGCCGATGATGAGTAGATCGAACATGTACGAAGATAATTAAGTTGTACGAGTGAATTTGTATTAATATCGAATAATGAATTTTGAATGATGAATATCGAATTAACACTTCATCATTCGATATTATTTATTCAGTGTTCGATATTCCTTTGAAAAATAAAGGCATAAAAAATGGGTAAGCTACTTCTATCGCGCCGCTCAACTCTCTACCCTTGCTGCGTTCCCACCCTGGGGGAGTTCAAGAGGAGCTGGCCGTAAAAGACTTACCCGCCGCAAATATAGAAAAAGGATTGCTGCGGGGTTAATAAATTGTTAAAATTTGATGTTCCGCTATGCGGATGTGCTGATACGCAGATGATTAAAAATTATTCTGCATACATCCTGCCTGTTATTATTGGGTAGCTCGGCATAACAGGCAGGATTGCTTTATGACTTTTTAGTTGCTCTAACTTTTTTAACTTCAGTTAGGGTAACTGCCGAAGCCTTGTTGCCAAAATTGTTGCGAACAAAGGTTAATACATCGGCTATTTGCTGATCTTTCAGGTAATCGTGGGCAGGCATAATGTTTGAATACCTGTCGCCATTTATTTCAACGTCCTCATTAAAGCCATTTAATACAATGCCTATCAATTTGGTTTTATCGCCCAAAACATAAGTTGTTTTAGCCAAAGGCGGGTTCATCCGCGGTACGCCTAAACCATCTGCCTGGTGGCAGGTTGCACAAATATTATTAAATACTACTTTCCCTCTGGCCATTGATGCCTTTAAACTTGCACTGCCTGAAGAAACTTTGGTAACCGCTACCTTTTTTTTACTAAGCGTAGTTTTTTTAACCTGCGCCTGCAGGGTAGTAGTAACCGCTGCAAGTAGTAAAACTAATGCAGCGGTTTTGCTATATTTTAGTATCATTATTTTTTATAAGATATTTTGTAAACACTTCCTTTTACGTCATCAGTTACATACAATGAGCCATCAGGGCCCTGAGCTAAACCGCATGGTTTATGGTCGGCGCGGCCTGAAGCTTTTTTCTCAGGACTGCCTGCAAAGCCGTCGGCAAATACTTCCCATTGGCCGTCCGGTTTTCCGTTTTTAAATGGTTGAAATACCACAAAATATCCTTCCTGTGGTTCGGGCGCCCTGTTCCATGAGCCATGGAAGGCAATAAATGCGCCGTTTTTATACTTTTCAGGAAACTGGCTGCCGGTGTAAAACAATAAACCGTTTGGTGCCATGTGACCGGGATAAGCAGCAACCGGATCAATGGCATTTTCGCCGCCGGTTTTTTTACCATCGCCGCCGTACTCAGGCGCTAATATTTTTTTATGTTGTATCTGGTCATAATAAATGTATGGCCAACCGGCATTATCACCCTTTTTCAAAGCATACATACATTCGGCAGGTAACAGTGCTGATTGTTTGTTGTCCCAATGCTCAGGGAACATATAGGCTAATTGGTCGCGGCCATGCTGCATTAAAAAAAGTTGATTATCCTGCTGGTTCCAGGCCATACCTACCACGTTACGCAAACCGGTTGCATAGCGTGTACCATCTTTATAAGTTTGGTTAGGTTTGTCGGCCTTAAATTGCCATACACCGCCTGCCGAATCTAAAATAGGGCAATTAGGTATACCTAACGAACCTTTTTGGCGATCCTTTATCTGGCATGAGTTTGAATAAGCACCAATGTTAACATAAATGTTTCCGTCATTATCTAAAGCAAACGCTTTAGCTCTATGATCACGGCGGGCAATAAGCCCGGTAACAATTTTTTCGGGGTTATTAGGATCAATTACTTCGTTATTGGCATTTAATTTATATCGGTAAACATCATAATCAGATGATGCATATAAATATCCGTTTTTAATTACCATCTCCGTACCGCTAAAGTTACCAAACGTAGTTTTTTCAGTTGCGGTTGTACCATTATCATGCAGTACAATAATGCCCCGGTTGGGTTTTGAATTATCTGTTTTAATATAAATATCACCTTGCGGCGTTACAGCAATATGCCTTGCAACACCCAAATTTTCGGCAATAACATTGGCAGTAAAACCTGTAGGTACAGTTAAACCGGCATCGGCAGCTTTTTTAGGCGGATCGCTTTTCAGGGCATTGAACAATATCAAACCACCTGCTGCCATCACAGGTAGTAAAAGCGAAAGCACTTTTTTCTTTTTCATATATAGTATTTGTTTAGCATCTCAAAGTAAGGTAATATCAGTCAAATTCTAAAATGTATTAATACTCAATATTTTGTATTTGTCATCCAAGTGCAAAGTATGCTGCTGTGGTACACATTAATAAAACTGATTAAACTATCGGCCTGCTGGCATAGTCATAACTACAAATTAATTTATTATGAAAAAGCTAATTTTATTATCAGCAATAGCGACAGGAGCCATGTTTACTACAAAAGCAAATGCCCAGATAGGTGTAAGTTTAGGGTTGCATTTTGGCGGTGGCCGTGGCCCTGTCGGCCATGTAGTTGTAGCAACTCCTCCGCCTGTATATACCGCACCTGTTATATATAACGATTATAACGATGATGATTACTATTATTTGCCCGATGTTGATGCATATTATGATGTAACCGGCAATGTTTATTTTTATAATGATGGCAGCAGATGGGTATCGGCAGCTTATTTGCCTGGCTACCGCGATTATAACTGGCGCACAGCCCGTAGGTTTGAGATACGTGCCAACCGCCCATACTTAAACCACAGTTATTATAGTGCAAGATATAATGTTAACCGTGGCGGATGGAACAATGAACCGCGCAGGTATGATGCCCGCCCGGATTATAGAAGAAACGATAATTTTGGCCGCGATAACCATTACAACGGCCGCCCTGATAATCATTTTGACAGGGGCCACGGTAATAATATGCCTCATCAAGGCAACAGGCCGCAAGGTGGTGGATTTAGCCAACCTGCGCAAGGCGGTCATGGCCGTGGCGGAAACAATGGCGGCGGCAAGCAACACTTTACCGGTAACCGGTCACAGGGTGGGCCGCACCGTATGGCAAGAAGTTAATTATATAGTTTTTAAAACAAAACAGCCCCAGATTTCGGGGCTGTTTTGTTTTAGTAGCTGCTGGCGCTATTAAGCAGATCGATATCGGCGTTGCTTAAATTAATTTCTAACGCTTTAGCGGTTTCGTTTAACTGTTTTAAACTGGTAGCGCTTGCTATAGGGGCGGTTATGCCCGGCCTTGCCAGTACCCAGGCCAGCGCTATAGATGCCGGCGTGGTATTATGTTGTGCCGAAACCTCATCCAATGCGGCCAATATTTTAAATCCGCGTTCGTTAAGATATTGTTTTACGCCTTGCCCACGTGCACTTTTATGCAGGTCGGTTTCTGAGCGGTATTTGCCTGTTAAAAAGCCACTTGCCAGCGAGTAATAATTTATTACACCTACGTTATTTTTAATACACACCGGTTCCAGTTCAGTTTCATAGTGTTCGCGTTCGTATAAATTATATTCGGGCTGCAGGCATTGGTATAACGCCAGGCCATTTTTTTTGCTTACATCCAACGCTTCCTGCAGCCGTGCACCGCTATAGTTTGACGCGCCTATTGCCCGTACTTTGCCCTGTTTTATCAGGTCGGTAAAAGCAGTCAAGGTTTCTTCTAATGGCGTTTCTTTGTCATCATCATGCGATTGATACAGATCAATATAATCGGTTTGCAAACGTTTTAACGAAGCTTCAACAGCTTGCGTAATATAAGCTTTGGATAATCCTTTTTTATCTTCGCCCATCGGCTTACCAACTTTAGTAGCCAGGATAATTTTATCACGCTTCCCGCTTTTTTTTATCCAATTGCCCAATATAGTTTCAGATTCGCCGCCTTTATTGCCGGGTACCCATTTTGAGTAAACATCAGCCGTATCAATAAAGTCAAGCCCCTTATCAACAAAGGCATCCAGTATATTAAATGAAGCGGGCTGGTCAATAGTCCAGCCAAAAACATTCCCGCCAAAGGCAAAGGGCACAACCTGTATACCCGATTTGCCTATCTCTCTTTTATTCATCCTCCAAATATAATAGTTAAGCTAATTGTTCTACCAATTCATCTGTCCAGCCGGTTAGGTATGGTTCGGTACCTGCAACCCTATGCCAATGCCCTTTGTTGTCTAACCCGATGGTTAAGTGTAAGGTATCATCAATAGATTTAAACTGATAAGCTTTTTGATAGCCATCAATATTCATTTTATTTACAATACCGTCAATACGACTGTCGGTACCGCATAATGTGGCAGCAAATTGTTGATTTTCCATAATAATTATAACATGAAATATAGGGGAGTGTTTTAAATTGTCATGAACCAATGATGAACTATTATTACCTTTAAACCGATGGAAGAAATACGACCTGATTCAAAGATTTTAGTCGACATTGTTAACACCCGTATGCCTTTTGGTAAGCATAAAGGGGTTTTATTGTGCGATTTGCCCCCTTATTACCTGGAGTGGCTAAGCACACAGGGTTTCCCGCCGGGTAAGCTGGGTATGATGCTATCAACCGTTTATGAAATAAAAACCAACGGATTAAACACTATTTTACAAAAAGTTAAAGCGGTGTACAGCAACAAATCATAATTACTTTATAATGACCATCCACTAATTATCCGCCTTCGTATATTTGATAAAACAATATAAACCATGATGAAAAATTCAATTTTATATATTGCGCTGGCGCTTTTGTTTTTTAGCTGTGCTAATGGCCAGCCAAAACAGGATGAGACATTTGCCAAATTGCCTGCCCCAAAACCCGGGCAAGCCGTGGCTACCTTTGGTTCGGGATGTTTTTGGGCATCAACCGAGGCTATGTCTGAATTAAAAGGTGTTGATAAGGCGATATCAGGCTATGCGGGCGGCACCACCAAAAATCCAACTTACGAAGAAGTTTGCGACGAAACTACCGGTCATGCCGAATGTGTACAGGTTTATTATGATCCGGCGGTAATAAGCTATGAAAAATTGGTTGAAGCTTTTTTTAATGCGCATAATCCTACCGAGCTAAACTACCAGGGGCCTGACGAAGGTGCAAGTTATCGCTCCATTGCTTTTTACCGTACACCCGAAGAGAAAGCCACTTTGCAGGCTATGATAAAAAAGATCAACGCTTCAAAACGTTACAAAGACCCTGTAGTAACTGAGGTTGTACCTTTTAAAGCATTTTATCCGGCCGAAAATTACCATCAGGGCTATTTTAAACTACATCCGGACAGGAGTTATATACGGTCAGTATCATTACCCAAAGTAGAAAATATGCGCAAGGCTATGTATGCATGGTTAAAGCCGGAGTTTCAGAAAAAGTAATTTATTGCTGTCATCCTGAGCGATAGCGAAGGATCTTATACACTTGCTAATCGCTTTTATAAGATCCTTCGCTATCGCTCAGGATGACAATGACCTTTTGGTTATAACTTACTAAACCAACCTTTCTTCCAAAATATAATTACCTGTATAACAGCTACAAATAGCATGGCTATTAAACAATAAATATAACCATGTGGGCTGTATAGCTCGGGCATGTTACCGGGCATTACTTTGTTGGTAGCCGGGTCAACCTTTGCGAAGTTCATCCCATAAATACCAGCCACAAAGGTAAGGGGTATAAATATGGCCGATATAATGGTAAGTACTTTCATAATCTCGTTCATGCGGTTGCTTACCATTGACAGGTAAATATCCAGTATGCTCGAAGTTATTTCCTTGTAGTTTTCTATCATATCCATTATTTGTACACAATGGTCGTACACATCGCGCAGGTATATCTTTACCTCGGGCTTTATTAGCGTGCTATCTGTACGCAGCATTTCGTTTATCTTATCGCGCTCGGGCCAACTGGCACGGCGTAAAATAATAAGCGCACGTTTAATTTGCTGTGTATCATACATAATAGTTTTGTCGGCAGCCCGGTACAGCCGGTCTTCAATCTCATCTAAGGTATCGCCAATTTGGGCAAGCAACTCAAAATAGCGGTCAAGTATGGTATCAGTAAGCGCATAAAAAATATAGCTTGGCCCGGCTGTGCGTATAACCCCGGCGCCTGCCGCTAACCTGTTTTTTACCGCTTCAAAGTTATCGTCGTAAGTTTCTTCAAAAGTTATTAAAGTATTATCTTTTATCAAAGCCGAAAACTGATTGTTTATCAGTTCATTATCTTTATTAAAATGTATCATCCGGCTTACACCGAATGCGTAGCTTTCATATTCATCATATTTAGGGCGCTGATGTATGTTGGCAATGTCCTCTAATACCAGTGGGTTAATATTTAAATGCTCGCCTATATCTTCAAGCAGTTTTACATCGCCCAATCCCTTTATCTGTATCCAGTGATAATGATTTTTGCATTTTTTAAGTTGGTCAAGTACAACTTTTATGCTTTTGCCGGTATCGGTAACCAGTTCTTTTTCATTGTATGAAAAAATATTGATATGCGGCGCCATAGCATCCTCGCCAATAATAATCAGGCCGGGGCTGTCGCCTACGTTCCCGTTTCTGCGGCGCGGGTTATACTTTATCCTTTTCATACGTTTTTCCATTACAGATAATTTATAGTTTGCGGCCCCTGGCTAAATAGCAGGTCAACTATACTCAGATTTTTTAAAAAGCCCTTGCGTTCTTCAAAAACTTGGAAATAGGGTTTTTGTTGCATGGTAGTTTCCTTTTTTGCCGATATAGTATGGCGCAGATCGGTAATGCCAGGGTATTCTTTCTCGTAAGTTTCGGTATAGGTTATATTAAGTGGTAGCTTGATGAATTTTAGTATCATAGTTAGCAATTCGTTATTGTAATCAAACAGGAAATCGAATTTATTCTCATAAAAACGGGCAAAATCATCTTCGTAATATTCAAAATAAGCGGAGCGCCGATAGCATGATTGCAAACTCATCCAATGCAGGCGCTGCCACCTAAAATCGTAACTTATTTTAACATCTTTAGTATGCGTATGTACTTTTGAGCCTTTAACTACCGGCACAACTATACTCAGTAAACCATCAGGCGAATAGATATTGGCCCTGTTGCGGTAGGTTTGTTTAGGAAAATATTCTTCCTTTTCAATCAGTATATCGGGTTTATAATTGCGCAGTTGAGTAAAGTATTCAACCGG
>JAICMD010000352.1 GCA_025929405.1 Mucilaginibacter sp.
CCACCCATAAGCGATATGAGGTGCACAAACAACCATATCAGCCAGGCAAAAAATCCCTGAAAACGTATTTTGCCCAGGTCAGCCACGGCTTTGTTTCTGCCTACCGTAGCCAATGATCCCTTATCGTTGTATTTAAAGGCCTCCAGTGGCTCGCCGTTTATAAGGTGAGCAATGTTCTTGCCTACGTGCTTTCCTTGCTGTATAGCCACTTGTGCAACGCCAGGGTGCCCTTTTGGTGTCTCTTCTGTTATCATGGCGGCAACGTCGCCTATGGCAAAAATATTTTGACTGCCTTTTATAAACCCGGCAGGGTCGATGCTGATGCGGTTGCCGCGCTCTATACTTTCTTTAGCAATACCATCGGGTATTACACCCGCAACACCGGCGCTCCATATCACGTTTATGGTGCGGATAGATTGACCATCCACAAAATTTAACTCGTCGACATTGTAGCTTTCAACTTTAATGTTTAACAACAACTCAACCCCCATGTCGGTCAAATAATCTTTAGTGGCTTTTGATGCGCTATCAGAAAAAGGCCCCAGCACTTTTGGTAAAAAATCTACCAGGTAAACCTTCATGTCCTCCTTTTTAAGTTCCGGGTAGTCTTTGGTAAGGATATGGTTGCGTAGTTCGGCCAACGCGCCAGCCAGCTCAACTCCGGTAGGGCCCGCACCAACCAGCACAAAGGATAATAATGGTTCCCTGTCTTCTTTTATTGGTGTGCGTGCCGCCTCTTCCAGGTTTTGCAATATCAGGTACCTGAGGTTAAGCGCCTCGGGTATTGATTTCATCGGCATTGCAAACTTTTCTATCTCCTTATTGCCGAAAAAGTTGGTGGTCGATCCGGTGGCTATTACCAGGTAATCATAATCTATTTCGCCAATGCTTGTGGTAACACTGTTTTTATCGGGGTTTACTTTAAATACTTCGGCCACACGAAAACGAAAGTTTTTTTGACTGCTAAAGTTTTTACGCAATGAAAATGCAATTGATTCGGCCTCTAAACTGCCGGTAGCCACCTGGTACAACAATGGCTGAAATGTGTGGTAATTATGCTTATCAAGCATTAAAACGTCTACAGGTTTATCTTCCAGTTGTTTAGCTACTTCAAGGCCGCCAAAACCGCCGCCAATAATTACTACCAAAGGATATTTTGAGTTATGCGTTGCTGCCATGAATAGTGAGTTTTATTTCCAAATTATATATAACAAAAAAGGCTCCAAATGTTGACTAAGATTTTTAGGATAGGAGGATTTTAAGATTATAATTATACTTTGAACTTAATTATCCTGATTTATTTTTTTATAATTAGCATTATCAGGATGTTTTGAATTATAAACACGCTTAAATGTCATGCTTCTACTGCCAAAATTTATAAGTAAACCAACTGGTAAATTATAGGCTTCTAAGTAATTGATGAGTTGAGATAAATGTGAATCGTCAAGTATACCGATAGCCTTTAATTCAACCATTATTTTATCCTCAACAAAAAAGTCAACTCTTCTTCGCCCAATTTCTACTTCGTCATAAAAAATGGTCATCTCTATTTCCTGACCAAATTTTAACCCTTGCTTTTCCAATTCAATTGCTAAAGCTCTTTGATAAATAACCTCTGGAAACCCACTTCCAAGTACTGAATGTACTTTCATGGCACAGCCGATAATTTTATGGGTAAGGTCTTCGTGTTGCATCAGGCTAAGATTTAAGATTTTAAGATTGAAATTTAAGTATAAATACTAACATCTTAAAATGCTGTAATAACACAAAAAAACCCGGTTCATATTGAACCGGGTTAAATCTTATAATCCAAACTATCCTAAAAAATCATAGTCTAATTCAGGTCTTTCTTTCCAAAGTCGATAATTACCGGAGTTGCCACACAAATTGAAGAGTAGGTACCAAAACATACACCTATCAATAATGCGAACGAGAACCCGCGGATAAC
>JAICMD010000003.1 GCA_025929405.1 Mucilaginibacter sp.
CAGCCTTAAATAAACTGCGCAAAAGGGTGCAGGAAATTACGCCTGCAAGAGTCTTGCTGTTAACAGATGACGAATTCAGGGCCTGTTATTGCAGTCGCCAAAAAACTACTTATATAAAATATTTAGCCGAAGCATTGCTAAGCGGACAAATCAATCTGTATGAACTTGAAAATTTGCCTGATGATGATATACGAGCCAAATTGATCACCCTGAAAGGCATTGGCCATTGGACCATTGATGTGTACCTGATGTTTGTTTTGCAGCGCGCGGATATCTTTCCCATTGGCGACCTCGCTGCGGTTAACGCCTTAAAACGGGTAAAAGGGTTACCGGCATCTGCAACCAAAGAGGAAGTTGCTGCTATTGCCATGCAATGGCAGCCTTACCGTACAGTGGCTACTATGTTGTTGTGGCATTATTATTTGTCGGCTAATAAAAAACCTAAATAAAAATGTCATCCTATGCAAACATAGGATGACAATAAAAAAGGTTGGTTAAATAAAAAAGCCTTGCTACTTATATAAGTAACAAGGCTTTTTACCGTCATTTAGTGGGTTATTTTAGCGTTATGCCGGTTTTGCCCATAGTATAACCATCCGCATAAAGTATAACGGTGTAGTTTCCTTTTTGGAAAGCACCCGGGTTTACCCAGTCAATGGTATAGTTGCTGCCATCATCTTTATAATCGATTGATGTTTTGTAGGTGTATTGCAAGTCCTGCCCATCAGCATTAAAGGTTGCATCGGCACCAGGCGTTATCAGGTTGCCGGTTGGGTCAATAACGCGTACATAAATATCATGCGCGCCTTTATTTGCAATAGGGTTGCTGGCAATGGTAAAGTTTATTTTTAACTTTTTAGCCGGGTTTGCTCGGCTTACATCGCTTTCTTTACCGTTGCCTTTTACTTTGTAAGCAACCACATTGGCTGCACCAACTTTAAGTGCTGATCCTAAAGTTACCTTGGTGTTCAGATCCTGATTTTGTTTTTCAAGATTGGTGGCCTTTTCGGTAACAGTGCCCAGGTTGGTTTTTAAAGTATCCCGTTCGCTGGTAAGAGTTACGTTTTGTTGTTTAAGTTCTTCAATATCGGCAGTGTATTTGGTTACAAAGTACCGTAATTGTTTAATGTCTTCCTGCGCTTTGGCAAGTTCGGCAAAGGTTAGCTTGCCTTTGGCCAGTTCCTGGCGTAATACTTTAATTTTTGATCTTAGTGAATCATTTTTGGCCTGCATCTGGGCAGACATGCGGGTTTTCCCGGTATTTACCTGTTCAATCTGTGCCTCAAGGCTGTCAAGCTCGGTTTGTAACCTGGTTTTTTCGTCATTCTGGTAAACAATCTTTACGTCCGAGTTATTTTTTTTGATGTACAGATAAACATCGGTGCCCAATAACGCTATAATAACTACAATAAGAAAATAAATAACGTTTGAATTTTTTTTAGGCTGAGTTTGATTTTCCATAGAATAAGGATTTTAAAGATAATTAATACGTTAGCAAAGTTTTAGCTAACAACTATTGGTTTTGTGTGCTACTTATCTTTAAGTAACGGCATTTATAATTAAATTACTTAACGATAAAAAAGCAATTATATGATAAATTGTTTGTGTAAACATTCAATTATATACCATTGTTACCTGCTAAAGTAGATACATTATACTTAAAACGCAATTATAATCGGTCAATAATAAAACAGCTATGTAAGTAGTTTATATCTTTACAGTTTCAAATAAACTATAATTAATGCATTTATACCGCCTGTTATTATTTGTGTTTTTGCTACCTGTTGTAGCTAAGGCACAAATTCCTGATACAACACATATTCCATACAAACCCGACCCAAAGCGCGAATTTAGAGGAGTTTGGATAGCCACCGTTGAAAATATGGATTGGCCAACCAATACAAAAACACCTGCCGCCCAGCAAAAGCAGCAACTGGCTGATTTGCTTGCCGCGCATCAAAAAACTGGCATCAACGCAGTAATGTTTCAGGTAAGGCCCGCTGCCGATGCGTTTTATGCGAAGAGCCGCGAGCCGTGGTCGCGATGGTTAACGGGTAAGCAAGGGCAAGCACCTGATCCTGCTTTTGACCCATTGGATTTTGCTATTACCGAGGCCCATAAACGCGGCATGGAACTGCACGCATGGTTTAACCCCTATCGTGCCACAATGGATGCGCGATACAGCTTATTAAGTCCAAACCATATTACCAACACCAAACCCGAGTGGTTTATGGTATATGGCGGCCAAAAGGTATTTAACCCCGGCCTGCCCGAAGTGCGCGAATATATTGTACAGGTAATTTTGGATGTGGTTGATAATTATGATATTGATGGCGTACACATGGACGATTATTTTTATCCGTACAGTATTGCCGGTCAAAAAATAAATGATGCCGATACTTATGCAAAATACGGAGGTGACTTTGATAATATTAAAGACTGGCGCCGCAACAATGTGGATCTGTTAATTAAAATGCTTGCCGATAGCATACATAAACATAAACCCCGTATAAAGTTTGGTATAAGCCCGTTTGGTATATGGGCCAATAAATCGCAAAATCCTGAGGGTTCTGACACCCGCGGCGGCGACTCGTATTATGAGTTATATGCCGATTCGCGCAAATGGATAAAAGAAGGTTGGCTGGATTATATAAACCCACAGCTATATTGGCCTATTGGTTACCGCCTGGCGGCCTTTGAAAACTTGCTGGATTGGTGGAGCAACAATAGCTATAACCGGCATTTGTATATAGGCCAAGCCATTTATCGCATTAATGAGCGAATGGTAACCAATTTTAAACATGCCGATGAGGTGCCTAATGAAATTAAACTAATACGCGCCAATCCACGGGTACAGGGTAGTGTGTTTTTCAGGTCGCAGTCGTTATTAGAGAACAGGTTGGGCTTTACCGACTCGTTAAAACAAACCTATTACCGGCACCCGGCATTACCGCCGGTAATGTTATGGCTTGATTCGGTGCCGCCTAATGTGCCGCGCAATCTGGCTATAAAAAAGGAAATTAAATCCGTACGTTTAACCTGGGAGGCTCCATTGCCTGCTGCTGATAAAGAGCCGGTATATGGCTACGTAATATACCGCTTTGAGGGCACGGAAAAGGTTGATTTAAACGACCCTAAAAATATACTGCATATACAATACAGCACTGAGCCTTTTTATGTAGATACTACAACCGAAAAAGGTAAAACTTACTCATACATAGTCACGGCAATTGATCGTCTTAAAAATGAAAGCGACCGCTCGCCGGCTATTGCTGTAACTGCACCGTAGACTATAATAAGACTTACGAAGTTTTTAAAACTTCGTAAGTCTACACGTAAGTCATTGCTTTTTTAAGGCACAAACTTTTTGTAGTCATCTCGCGCGCGGTGCGGCTCATAATGTACGCCGGGGGTAAGCCAGTACAACAATACCACACGCGAATACCTGAAATTAAACGGAGCCAACAAAAATGCGATGGTGAACAATATGCCCAGATATAGCCATGGGTTATTGCTGCCGGTTAATATATAGGTACCTACGGCAACGGTTACCATTTGGGCCACGTTAAACGCATAGCTTACAAACATGGCTACATAAAAATAGCCCAGTTCTATCTCAAATTTAAAGCCGCAATGCGGGCAATACTCGTTCATTTTTTGGGATGAAAAAGCATACATTTTATTAATAAACATATCGCCGCGATGGCATTTAGGGCATTTGGCGTGTATGGCAGCATTTAATGTTGAAACTTCGGCGGGCATGGCTGTATCGTTTTTAATTAAGGTGTACATGGTTATCTGATTTTTTTCTGAACTCTTCGGGTGTTATCCCTTCCTGCTTTTTAAAAAACTTACTGAAATAGGAGTTATCTGCAAAGTTCAGGTGGTTAGCAATTTCCAAAATGGTCATTTCATGGTTTATCAATAAGCGTTTGGCTTCTAAAGTTATACGGTTGCGTATCACCTCGCCGGCTGGTATGCCCAACACATCATTACATAACGCATTGAGATGATTGGGTGTTATATAAAGCAACTCGGCATATTGTTTGGGTAAACGGAGCTGCAGATAATTGCTTTCTATCAGTTTTTGAAAGCTACGCAGCAGGGTGTAGTTATATGATGGTGCTATACTTTCGGTTGTTCCCATTTTTAAACGGGCCACAGTTATAAAAAGCTGCAGCATAATAACACGGGCCATATCAACCCCTAATGGATTTATGGTTTCGTTTTCGGCCACAAGCGCTTCAAACAAATCGATAATATCAGCCCTAAGGTTTTCAGGTATATCAATCACCGCATCTTTGGTTATGCCTGTAAAAAAAGGCATATCATCCAGGTAATTAGCTTTAAGTAAGAATGATTGAAAAAACGTGGTTGAAAAGTTAATGATGTAGCCATCCACATTGCCTGCAAAATCCCAGCTATGTACCTGGCCGGGTATCATAAAATAAATTTGAAAGGGTTTTACCGGGAAGTTCTCAAAGTCGATAGTTTGTGTACCACCGCCTTTGGTAAAAAATACTAAATGATAAAAGGAATGCTTATGCGCCAGATGAAGGTTTTTATGGCTTTTTAAATAAGGCGCAAAGCGGCTTATAAAAATATCATCCTTTTGCTGATGCGATAGGGTGCAGATATCATATACAGGTATTACGGCTTTCATTTTTTATTTTGATATAACAAAGGTAAAACCTTGCAACCGTATTGTATGGTGATATTTATGCTGTTTGTGGTATTTTTTACTGATTAATAAAAAAAGGCGCTGCAGCCCTATGCCGCAACGCCCGATCAGTTATTAATATACGATCTTTCCGGCAGAAGTAACCAATGATGCCAAACGCACGGCATCAAAAATACGTTCCTCGGTGGTGCCTAATTTAATCAGCGAATCTTCGTGTGCGTTAACACACATTTCGCAACCATTTACGGCTGATATAGCCAGGCTCATCAATTCAAAAAACTCTTTGCCGGTAACAGGTTTCATCATCAGTTGCATGCGTATGCGTGCAGGTATCTGTGTGTATTTTTCTTTTTGGGTAAAATGCCTGAAACGGTAAAACACATTGTTTGATGCCAGCAGCGATGCACAGCCTACGGCTTCGGCAATTTCTGCAGCATCAGCTCCCTGCTCACCGGCGTAACGGATGAAGAATTGAGTTAGCGGCTGGTTATTGTTATTTACTGCGGTGCTTAATCCTAACAGCGCACATTCTTTGGTGCTTAAATGCTCGGAAGTTAAGGTGCTGGTAAAGTTTAATTTCAAATCACGTAAGTAGCGCGATTCGCCATTTTCCAGCAAGCTAAGGCTTTCTGTGCGGTAATTATTATCCAGCCCAAGCGTGGTTAATAGCTCCTGTATAATTTCAGTAGATTCGTTCATGGTATTGCTCAAGCCAAAGCGTCATCGCGAGGAACGAAGCAATCTCTGCAGATGAAATCAAAAACACAGTGATTTTTCTTTTAATATCCTATGTAGGGATTGCTTCGTTTCTCGCAATGACGCTTGGAAAATTTAAAATTTATTAAACGCTTAAAGTTTCTTCGCCTTTAACCCAGTTGCAAGGGCAAAGCTCGTCGGTTTGCAGGCCGTCCAGTACGCGCAAAACTTCTTTAACATTACGGCCAACGTTCAGGTCGTTAACGCTCACCCAGCGGATGATGCCGGTCGGGTCGATGATAAAAGTAGCACGGTAAGCAATTTTTTCATTAGGCTCTAAAATACCAAGCTCTTCGGCTAATGATTTTGAAGTATCGGCAAGCATCGGGAATTTAAGGTCGCGCAGGTCGTCATGGTCTCTTCTCCAGGCTGCGTGTACAAATTCCGAATCGGTTGAAGCACCAATCAAACGGGTATCGCGATCGCGAAACTCACCGTAGCTTTTATTAAATTCGGATATCTCAGTAGGGCAAACAAAGGTAAAATCCTTTGGCCACCAAAAAATCACGGTCCAAACATTATCATCATTAACTAAGTTGTCTGAAGTTAAAGTTTCAAACTCTTTTCCTTTTTCTAAACTAACAACAGCGGTTTTTGAAAACGCCGGAAATTTTTGTCCTATGGTAAGCATAACTTTCTTTTTTTGATTTCTACAAAGATAACTACACCCGCTCTTAATAACCAATTAGAATAATTGATGGGTTATAGTTAATATCTATATCTTAAATATACATGTATCGGATATTTCTATATCCTAAAAAAGGAAAATATTAAAGCCTTATAACGGTTACAGCGCCCATGCCGGGGCCATCGCTTTTTATTTCAAAAGTACCGTCATGGCTTTCAATTATTGAGCGGCAATTATATAGGCCCAATCCTGTGCCGGTTTTTTTGGTGGTAAAGCCACGTTCAAAAAAACGTTTGCCGGTTTCGGGGGTAAAGCCTTCGCCGTTATCGGTAATGTTAATTTCAACTTTGCCTGCTTGCAAATGCGCCGCAATGCTTATGGCTTTTTCGGGTCTGTCCATATTGATGGCCTCAATGCTATTTTTAAGCACGTTTAAAATTACCTGCATTAGTTTGGTGTGGTCGCCTTTTATAATAGGCAGCCCTGGTTGTACAGTTATATTAAGCTGTATGCCTTTTTTATCCATTGATGCAAAAAGCATTGAGCGGCAATTGTCTATCAGGCTTTCAAGATTAACAGGTTTTCTGTTTTGCGATACACCATGATCCTTAACAAACTGGCGCTGTATGTTCAATATATCCTGTATGTGGGTGATAATATTCAACAGCTCGCGCATAGTAACCGCAATTTCGTTTTGATTTTCGGTGTGCGTATTGGCAAGTCCCTCGGTTAAGGTAACTAATGCGCCTGCTTTTTGTGCACCAATGGCACCGGCAATAGCATTTTCCTGTGCTTTTAAAAATTGAGCCAGGTTTTTAATAGTTTCCAGGTTATTAAGCTCCAACGACCGGTTAATGCGGTTTAAGTACGAGCCAAAGCCTACCAAAGCATTGCCAATATCATGCAATACTTCGGATGCTATTTCAAACTTACCCTGGGCAATGGCTTTTTCAAGCTCCTGTTCCTTTTGTTTGGTAAGCTGCTGGTTAAGCACCTTTAACTCTTCTGATTGTGCGTAAAGGTCCTGGTTTAGCTTATTTAATATTTCTTCTGATTCTTTGCGGGCAGTAATGTTATGCCCAATGCCCAGCATCCTGATAATTTTACCATTATCATCAATAACCGGAATTTTTGAGGTTAACATCCAGCGTTTACGGCCATCATCGTCCATAAAAAGCTCTTCCTTATTTAATAAGGATACCCCCTTTTTTAATACGCTCATGTCATCTTCAAAACCCCGCAAGCCGCTTTCGTTAGGATATAGTTCAATATCTGTTTTGCCAATTACTTCTGCCTCGCTTTTTGCACCCATTGCCTTAACATCGGCCCGGTTGGCAATAATTTTACGACCCTCGGCGTCTTTTACAAAAATTATATCGGGCAGGCTGTCAATAAGCGTGCGTAATAATATGCGTTCCTGCAGTGTAGCTTCTTCGGCTTCTTTATGCTTGGTTATATCTACGTGGGTGCCTATAACAACAATACCATCCTGTGTATCATTGTCGTTTAGCAACCGCCCTCTTGACCATATCCAAACCCAATGGCCATCGGCATGGCTCATGCGGAAATAGTTTTCATATTGTCCAACCGGGTTATTGATGTATTCTTTAAATGCTTTTGCTGCGTTTTCCCTGTCATCGGGGTGCAAAAGGTCATACCATGCGCGTTTCAGATCTTTATCGCCACCAACTCCATAGTCGGTAATGTCCCGGCCAAGCATAGAAAAGTATATGGCGTTGCACCAAAAAAACTCTGTTTCGGGCGAGTATTCCCAGGCGCCTGTATTTGATGCTTTAACAAGCGCCTTGTATTTTGCCAGATCCTTATTAACGTTTTCTGGCTGCGATGCTGATGGGGTTTGCAGTTTATTGTCCATTACGGCAATACTATTATTACCTTAAATTTAAAGTGGAAGTATAATTGTAAATACAGCGCCATTTTTATTGCTAACATTAATGGTACCGCCGTGGGCATTTATATATTGTTTTACTATGGCAAGGCCCAGGCCGGTGCCATTGCTTTTATCGCGTGTAACAAAAGGTTCAAACAAGGTGCCGGTTATTTCGGGTGGTATGCCGGGGCCGTTATCCTGAATGGTAAGTATTACGTTGCTGCTTTGAATAGCTGATGAAATAGTTATTGTGGCATTAGCGATGTTTTTATCATACAATACATCAATGGCATTATTTATTAAATTTACTATACATCTTCTCAGCTTACTTTCGTCGCCAACAATAGTAAGGTCCTGAGGTACATTTTGGCTAATGGTTATATTTGATGCGCGCTCATTTATTTCGGCCTGTTCAATGGCATCATGTATTATTTTGTCCAGGTTAACAGATTCTTTTTTAACAGGTGTATTGTTAATAAAATCTAAAAAGTCATCAAATATTTCGCTCGCTTGCTCGGCAGACCGGTCAATAAAATCAATTACTTCACTTTCATGGCCATCTTCGCGCAGCAGCCGGGTTAACAGTTTTATGTTTTTTATAGGCGAACGCAAATCATGCATTACCATGCCCATTACCTGCCCAACGGCTGATAATTTTTCTTCTTTGATCAAACGTTCATTTAATTCGGCGTTCCTGATGGCTTGCGCTGCGTTTTGCACAAACAATTTAAGCAGGTACATTTTTTCGGTTTTTAACCGCTCCTGTTTTTTAAGCACTGCAAAAACCGAATAGTTATCCATACGTGCCAGTACAAGCTCGTCCAACTGCCTTACTTCATCTTTGGCAAGTTTAAGATGGCGCACTTTTTCTACCAGCGCATCAAGGTTAACTTTTTCTTCGAGCGCGCCTATTGATAATATTTTTTCATAAGCGTAGGTGTCATCAAGCTTGCCTATCAGTGCCATATCGGTTTCTAACGAAGCCGCTAATTGCTCTAAAATATTTTTTAATAATGAAGTAAGCTGATTTTTATTTAAACCGATGGTGGATATCGACTCAATTAAATGCTCCAAGTTGCGCAGTTTATTATAGTCAGTAACCGCTTTGGTAGCTAACTGTATTACTTCTTCGGGCGCGTAAGGTTTGCAGTGATAACCTACATTTTCGCCGGCCTGCTCAATGATGTTTTCTATTGATTGATCGCTATAGGCGGTAATAAAAATAATTTCGGCCTTAATGTCGTATTTGCGTATCTCAATAGCAGTTTCCAGTCCGCTCATGCCGGGCATACGCATATCCAGAAAAATAACGGCGTAAGGTTTGCCCTTTTCTAACGCCTCTTTTACACGTTTAACGCCTTCGATACCATTTGAAGCCTTATCAACCGTAAAAACAGGAATGTTGCGTGTACGCGGTGAAAGCAACGGTTTAGGCATATCAAATAAGATGTTTGCGGCATCGGTAATCATGTCCTGATCCTCAGTTTGCCCCTTCGGAACCAATATATCCTCAATATTGTCCCTTACCATCTCTTCATCGTCTATCACCAAAACAGACGTATTTGCTTCATTCCTCATAAATAATAATTGGCACTATCGATTATTAGCGATGGTTATGATGATTAAGGCACCATAAAATTGCATCGGCTAAGGTTTACTTAATATTATAATTGTTACAATTATACTAATTATATATGTATATAAACTATTAGTAGTTAAACTTTTATAACTTAACCAAAATATAATTGATATTTAATTATTCGGAATTTTTTAAGATAAAATATTTAAATAAAAATTATTTTAATCTTAAACTGCGAAATTTTGGATTAAAACATTATTCAATATTGTTGCTATTGTTTTTCAATTAATTGAGGGTTAAATTAAAAAATTAAACAGAAATATTATTTTCCGCCTTGTTGGTATTTATAATGAAGATGCTTTAAAACTTCGGCCGAGGTATCATCGGGCGATGAAGCGCCGTAGCCGGTTACCAATACGCCCTTTATGCCTGATTTTGAGGCTAAAGCATACACCGTAGCTTCATCTGCCGGGTCAGACGGGCCTTCGTAACGGTAAAGGTCAACTATTTCAAACTCATCAGCCGGAAATTTTTGCCCATCGGTTTCAAAATAGTTGCCGTTTAAACTCAAATCCAGTGTAAAGCCTTGCTTATGTAACTGCTCAGTAGCATCGCTAACTGTAGCATAGTGAAATTGTTGTTTCATGCTATAAATATAATTAATTATAAACTTTATGGCTGGTGTAATAGATATGACGTTTATTTAAGACAAAATGTTTGCTTGGAAATTTATTGCAGCAACGGACAATTAAAACTTATGACAATAAGTACAAATAAATTTATGTGGCTTTTTATAGGTTTGCCGTATGGAACATGTACTTGATAACCCGGCATGGAACGCTTTAATAACCGGCAACAAAAGTTTAAGCCGGGGTAACAGTCAGGTGAAGTTTTTTGATAAAGAAGTTTCGCCATTTGTGGGGTTTGATACCGATACAGCCAATGCCTGGGAACTGCTTTATGAGGAATTACCGCATATAGGCCCAGCGGTATACATATCGCCACAACCAGTAAATATACCTGCACAGTGGAAGATAGCCCGCCATATAGTTTGCCTGCAAATGGTATTTGAAGGCGATTATAAAAAAGTAACCCAGCAAATAACGCCGTTAACTGATAGGGATGTTCCGCAAATGATGGAACTTACAGGGCTAACCAACCCAGGCCCGTTTTCGGCCCACACTATTGAGTTTGGGCATTATGAAGGTATTTTTGATGGCGATAAATTAATAGCCATGGCCGGCCAGCGTATGCACCCGCTGCCTTATGCCGAAATAAGTGCAGTTTGTACGCATCACCATCATTTGGGTAAAGGTTATGCCCGGCAATTAATACTTAGCCAGGCAAACCGTATTAAAGATGCAGGCGATATCCCTTTTTTGCACGTGCTTGAAAGTAACGATAGGGCCATAAAACTTTATAAAAGCCTGGGGTTTACTACCCGCAGTCAGTTGCATTTTTACCTGCTTAATAAATAAACCTGTAAGCTATCAACAAACTATTTACTATATTGGGATGTTAACCAAATAAATCACAATAAAAATGAACAGGTTTTTCAGGTTTATCATAGCCGCCTGGGGTGCTAAAAAGTTAGGCGGAGGGTGTTTATCTACCATAGTTATATTTATTATTATTTATATGCTATTAGGTAAATGCGGTAATGATAATCCACGCGCAGCTATTCCGGCAAAGCCTGTTAAAGCCGTTTCTATAAACAAGCCAGTTATCTGTGGCTATAAAAAGTAACATTTTTATAATTATTAGTTTTAATTTGTTCAACCCCGTGCGCATCTATTTCAATGAAATATAAATTTGTATTTGCCTTATCCATATTCCTTTTAGTTAATCAAATTGTAAAAGCAAGCTTTGTGTTTAATCAAAATTGCGCGGCAGCATACCGGGCTATTTTTGATTTGCGGTTTAATGATGCCCGCAAATATATCCGCGATGAGCGGGCACACAATCCTCAAAACGGTATGCCGGTTTTATTGGATAATTACATTGATTACCTGTACCTGCTTACTACCGAAAATAAAACAGAATACGAAAAATTTAAGGATAAAAAATCCGACCGCATTGATGTGCTGGAGGATAACGATAAAAATTCGCCCTATTACCTTTTTACACAGGCAGAAGTGTATTTGCAATCGGGCATGGTAAAGGCCAGGTTCGGCGATTATGTTTCGTCGACCCTTGATTTTAAAAAAGCCAAAGGCCTGCTTACAGATAATGAGGAAAAATATAAAGGCTTTTTACCGGATCAGAAAAGCCTGGGCCTTATTGATGTAGTATTTGGCGCTATTCCATCAAACCTGAAAAAAATGGCGGGCTTTTTGGGCATACGCGGTAATAGCGCTAACGGGCTTAGGCAGTTGGAAAGGTTTAGGGGCGCAATTGCATCAACCCAGTTTAACTATTATAATGATGAAGCGGTTTTTTTGTTAAGCTTTACCTATGTTGATGTGATGCATAACCGTAATGCTTATAATTACCTTTCGCCATTGCTGGACGGGATGAATGATAAAAGCGCACTAAAATCATATTTACAAGGCTATGTGGCTTTTAAAACCGGCCATGCTGATGAGGCTATAAAATACCTGGAAGGTACTCCAAAAGGCAGCCAGTACACTACCATACCTATGACTGATTATTTATTAGGTAATGCCAAACTGTGCAGCATGGATACCGATGCAGATGATTACCTGGCCAAATTTTTAAATGAAACACAAAGCGTAAATTATATTAAAGATAGTTATTTAAAGCTGGCTTACTATTATCTGTTACATGCAAACGCTGCCAAATACAGTTATTATTTAACGTTTGTACGTAGCAAAGGAACCGCAGATGACGAAAAGGACAAGCAGGCATTAAAAGAAGCTAATGATGCAAGGCCTGATATTAACTTATTAAAGGCCCGTTTTTATTTTGATGGCGGATTTTATAACAACGCATTAACGCAATTAAAAACAGTAGATGTTAATGACTTGAATAATTTACGTGATAAAATAGAGCTTTATTACCGCTTTGGCCGTACTTATGATATGATGAACAATTTTGACGGGGCCTTAAACTACTACCAGCGAACAATAAATATGGGCAGAAACCAAAGCTATTATTTTGCTGCCAACTCGGCGCTGAATTTGGGGATGCTGTATGAGCAAAGACACGATAGTAAAAAGGCCGCTGATTATTATAACATGGCTCTGCAAATGAAGAATCATGAGTACCAAAACAGTATTGATACGCAAGCAAAAGAGGGGTTAGGCAGATTGGGTAAATAATTATTAAATTTGAGTATAACCAACCTATATATGAGCGAGATAAAAAAAGAAGACGTTAAACAGGAAGTGTTTGACCTTTATGACGATTATGCGCATAGCCGTATTGACAGGCGCGCATTTATGCAAAAACTCTCATTTTTTGCAGTTGGCGGCTTAACGGTGCCTGGGCTGATGAGCTTTTTAATGCCCGATTATAAAAACATACAAGTAAAGCCTGATGATCCACGGTTAAAATCAGAATATATTACTTATGATTCGCCTAAAGGTGGCGGTAAAATTAAGGCGCTGCTATCAAAACCGGTTGATGCTAAAGGTAAGTTAGGTGGTATAGTAGTGGTACATGAAAACCGCGGGCTTAACCCTTATATTGAAGATGTGGCCCGCCGCGCGGCCCTTGCCGGTTTTATTACCATTGCGCCTGATGCCTTAACCCCGCTGGGTGGTTATCCGGGTAATGACGATGCCGGGCGCGAAATGCAGGCCAAACGCAACGGCGAAGAAATGAATCAAAACTTTATTGACGCCTTTGAATATCTTAAACATAATAAAGATTGCAACGGAAAAGTTGGTGTGGTTGGTTTTTGTTATGGCGGTGGCGTAGCTAATATGATGGCCGTTCGTCTGCCCGATCTGGCGGCCGCAGTACCATTTTATGGCAGCCAGCCTAAAGCCGAGGATGTGCCGCAAATTAAGGCGCCGCTGTTATTACACTATGCATCATTAGATACCCGTATAACAGGTGGCTGGCCCGCTTATGAAGCCGCCTTAAAAGCCAACGGCAAAAAATACCAGGCTTACATTTATGAAGGCGCCAACCACGGCTTCCATAACGATACCACCCCGCGCTATGATAAAGCCGCTGCCGAACTGGCCTGGAAACGCACCATTGATTTTTTTAAAGAGAATTTATCCTAATACATCAAAAGCCGGGAATTACCGGGCTTTTGTGTTTCTTTCCCTGTTGCAATGTTGTATCTTGCGTACTCCTTTTATACCTAAAAAATGCGCTATGAAAAAACTAATCTTTCTGCTATCTATGGCATTATTAACTAATATTGATAGTGAGGCACAAACTAAAGCGCCTCAGGTTAAGGTGGCTAATGGCATCCTGCAAGGTGTTGTTGAAGCCAGCGGCATACACTCGTTTAAGGGCATTCCTTTTGCCAAACCACCCGTTGGCGATTTGAGGTGGAAAGAACCGCAACCTGCCGATAACTGGCAGGGCATACGCAAGGCCGATCATTTTGGTCCGCAGGCTATGCAGCAATATTTATATAGCGATATGATATTCAGAAGCGACGGTAAAAGCGAAGATTGTTTGTATCTGAATGTATGGGCGCCTGCTAAAATCACCAAAAAGCTTCCTGTACTAGTATATTTTTATGGTGGCGGGTTCAATACCGGCGATGGCTCTGAAGGGCGTTATGATGGCGAGAGCATGGCCAAAAAAGGCATAGTGGCCATTACGGTAAATTACCGTTTGGGCATATTTGGTTTTATGGCTCACCCTGAGCTTACTAAGGAGTCGCCACACCATTCATCAGGTAATTATGGTTTGATGGATCAGCACGCGGCATTGGTGTGGGTAAAAAATAATATTGCAGCCTTCGGCGGCGACCCTGCTCAGGTTACCATTGCCGGCGAATCTGCAGGTTCTATGTCGGTTTCTGCACAAATGGCGTCACCATTGTCAACAGGTTTGTTTAGAGGCGCTATCGCCGAAAGTGGCGCTTTAATGGGTAATCTATCTCCTGCGCCTTTAGCCACTGCCGAACAATCAGGAGTTGCGTTTGCTGCAAAGGTAAAAGCAACCAGTTTGGCCGACTTACGCAAAATACCTGCTGATTCGTTGCTGAAATGGGCTGCGAGATCACGGTTTGGCTGTACAGTTGATGGATACTTTTTACCTGAACAACCGCAGGCCATATTCGCCGCAGGCAAACAAATGAAAGTAGCGCTGTTAGCGGGATGGAACTCGGCCGAAGGTGACTTTCATAGTATATTGGGTAGGGGCGTTGCTGCAACTCCTGAAAATTATAAAGCAGGTATAAAAAAATTATATGGCGATAAAGCCGAGGAGATTTTAACGCATTATCCCGGTAATAGTGAGGAAGAAGTTAAGGCTTCGGGAAACGCTTTAGCATCTGACAGGTTCATCGCGTTCAGCACCTGGAAAATGGTTGATCTGCATGCGCGCACACAAACTAAACCTGTTTACCGTTACTGGTACGATCAGCCGCGGCCAATGCTTGCCACTGATAAAGAAAAACCTGCAGGCGCAGTACACTCTGCCGAAATTGAATATGCGATGGGTAACCTGCATTATAACAAAGTTTATAACTGGACGCCCGAGGATATAAAAACATCAGAGGTTATGCATAACTACTTTGCCAACTTTATTAAAACCGGCAACCCTAACGGCCCGTCGTTACCTGTTTGGAACAGTATGCAAAGCCAGGCTAATGATAAAGTAATGGTGATAGATGCCAATACACACGCCATTCCTGATAATACAAAGACAAGGTATGCGTATATCGATAGTATAATGGGTAAATAAAGCACATAACGTTAATCATCCTGCATTTCTTTTAATGCCTTTTTCTCAGCGCGCTTTTGTTGCCGCCTTAATTTACGTTCGGCTCTGCGTTGCTTACGTGTTTGTTTTTTTAGCTCCCGGTTTTTCTTTTTCAGTGCCTTTTTATCCATCATGGCGGTGGCAGCCTGTTCGGTTTTGGCATTTAAGCCAACGGCTGGTTTTATACCAGCCAGCAATGTTTGCCAAATGGTTTTAAAAAACGGGTACTCATCAAGCCGCACATAGCGTACATTAGTGGTTCGCGGTACTTCGCCCGGCTTATCAGGATTATCATGCTTAATAATAAATATATTGGCAAACATGCTTTCAATGGTTTTGCGTTTAAGCATATCATTGGCGGTATCGGCCCTTAACAATTTTATTTTAAGGTTGTTGTATAAAATCGCCACAGTGCCGTTGGCTTTTTTTGCATTGCCTTTAATATCAAAAGTAAATTCACGTAGCGTACCTGCTGTTACCTTAAACATGGCAAGCGGCATAGTAGCTGGGTTTAGCACCTGCAAATCCATTGGTCCAACCTTGCCTTTATAGCTATATGATAATAGCTTATCGGTTAAATTGAAGCTAAAAAGCACATTCAATTTGGCGCGGTCCATAAAGTAGGAGGTTAGCCGGGCCGTGGCTATATTGTTTTTTTGCAGGGCGGGTTTATTGGTAGTAACATTTAAAAATATGCCATGGGTATTATTAAAAGTTATACCGCCTGATTGATGCGATTGGCGGTTATACTCACTGTACGATACCTTGATACGATTTACCAAAACAGTATCTATTTTAACATCAAAAGGTACATTATAAATGGCCCTGTTAGGGAAACTGCTTATCTTGCTTTTATGTTCAACAGGTTTATTAGGGTTTGTAAAAATATCGAGTCCGCCACCATTAATAATCAAGCTTGATGCCCGTAGCCGGTTATATTTATGGTAGGCCAAAAAATCAAAATTATTAAGCTGTAATGAATCAACTCCGGCTTTAAAGCGGTCCTTTAAGCTTTTTTTGAAAAAGTTGTTAACCGGTTGTAGTGCAAGCCCTTCAATATTTAATTGCGATTTATAGGTAGACAGTGTTAAGTTATTAGCCGTAAAGGTATACCTGCCATCATTGGTTTTCCATTTATAATTGTGCAGGTTGGCCACAATATCCTTAAAATATAACAGCCGTGAAGTATCCTTTTGGGTTGCCGAATCAATAAGCAAATCGTTACCCTTTATATTCATTTCCTTTAAAGCAGATATAACCGGTTTATTGCCACTGCGGTCATCATACCTGAAGTTAATATCATTCAATAAAATTTGCCCTGCATGTGCCCAATGCAGCGTTTTATTTATTTTTTCCCATAAAGTGCGATGATCAATATGGATAGTATCCTTTACAGGCTGATGAAGAATGTTAATCTCTGGCGCACTGAATATGATCTGATCAATGTTGAGTATCTTTTTAAAGTATAGAGTAAACGGATGAATATGTGATAATACCAGTCTTTTAACATGCAGCGTTACCAGATGATCAGGCGCACGGTGTTCTTTTTTATGCTGATTATATACAGCGGTATCGGGCTTAAAGGTTATATCATATAAAATGATCTTGCCTTGTAAAATATGCAGCTTGGCATCGGCAAAATTTATGGTGTACAGGCTATCCGTAACAGAAGCAACCCCCTTTTTAACTTTTGAGGCCAGTATAGGCGACCAATAAATATTTATTAATAGCCCTGCTATCAAAACCAGCGCTACCAATATCCCTATGGTAATGATAGTTACCTTTTGCCAGGTATGCTTTATAAAGTTAAGCGCCATATAAGTTTATTAGTATTTTAGTTAGCATCCTCTATGCCCGGCGCTTTGGACTTTTTATTAAAAATAGCAATTATTATTAAACAATTAGTTGTTCTGGCTTTCATAATATCCCAATAACAACAAAAAACTTGTTTTGTTATTTGCTGACAATCTGTCACGCAATATTAAAAGTTTATGTATTTTTGCAGCTCAAATTTTATAAACAATGATGGATTTGGTAATTCCGGATAAAACACATGATGAAAGCAGGCAAGGCGAGGCTTTGTTGTTAGATCCTGTAGAAGGGAAAAACAATGGCCGCAAACTGTATATAGAAAGCTATGGCTGCGCCATGAATTTTTCGGACAGTGAGATAGTGGCCTCAATTTTGGCCGAGCAGGGATTTGAAACAACCGGCGATTTTACCAATGCTGATGTTATATTTATTAACACCTGCTCCATACGCGAAAATGCCGAAACACGGGTGCGTAACCGCCTTAAAGAGTTTAAAACAGCCAAAAGCAAAAACCCCGGTATGGTGGTTGGTGTGCTGGGCTGCATGGCGGAGCGCTTAAAATCTAAATTTTTAGAGGAAGAAAAACTGGTTGATGTGGTAGTAGGCCCCGATGCTTACCGCGACCTGCCTAACTTAATTGATCAGGTTGATGGGGGTCAAAAAGCAGTAAACGTATTGCTATCGCGCGAGGAAACCTATGCAGATATTAATCCTGTGCGTTTAAACAGCAATGGCATAAATGCCTTTGTATCTATTATGCGCGGCTGCGATAATATGTGCTCATTTTGCGTAGTGCCGTTTACCCGTGGCCGCGAGCGCAGCCGCGACCCATACTCGGTAGTAAAGGAATGTACCGATCTGTTTAACAGCGGTTACCGTGAGGTTACCTTGCTGGGGCAGAATGTAGACTCATATAAATGGGCAAAACCTCATCCTGCCCTTTCCCAAGGAGAGGATTCTGATGAGCAAATTGAAAATAAAGACTTCCTCTCCCTTGGAAAGGGCTGGGGAGAGGTCGTAAACTTTGCTAACCTGTTAGAGATGGTTGCTTTGATAAATCCTGACCTGCGCGTTCGTTTTTCAACTTCGCATCCTAAGGATATTACCGATGAAGTGTTATATACCATAGCTAAGTACGATAATATTTGCAAGTACATACATCTGCCGGTCCAATCGGGCAATAGCCGTGTGCTTGAGTTGATGAACCGTACTTACGATCGTGAATGGTACATTAACAGGATAGATGCCATCCGCAGGATATTGCCTGATTGCGCTATATCAACTGATGTAATTACAGGTTTTTGTACCGAAACGGAAGAAGAGCATAAAGAAACCGTAAGCATGATGGAATATGTAAAATACGATTTTGCATATATGTTTATGTATTCTGAAAGGCCGGGTACCCTGGCTGCCAAGCGATATACCGATGATATACCCGAGGATGTTAAAGCAGCAAGGTTAACCGAAATTGTGGCCCTGCAGCAACAGCACTCGCATAGCCGCTTACTTGACCAAATTGGCAAAGTGCAAAAAGTATTGATAGAAGGCTATTCAAAAAAATCAAAAAACGACTATTGTGGCCGCAGCGATCAGAATGCTATGGTAGTTTTCCCGGTTGATGAACGGTTTAAACCGGGACAATACGTGAATGTGTTGGCTGAGCGGTGCACAACAGCCACCCTAATGGGTAAAATAATAAACTAAAACCTAAAACTGTCTTGAATCTTGACACTTAATTCTTGATTCTAAACACAACAATGGAAATACAAGAAATAAAACAACGCTTTGGTATCATCGGCAACTCGCCGTTATTGAACCGGGCCATAAATATTGCTAACCAGGTAGCACCTACGGATATTTCGGTTTTAATAACCGGCGAAAGCGGCAGCGGTAAAGAGGTGTTTTCGCACATTATCCATCAAATGAGTCCGCGCAAGCATGGGCCGTTTATTGCGGTAAACTGCGGCGCTATTCCGGAGGGTACCATTGATTCGGAACTGTTTGGACACGAAAAAGGAGCCTATACCGGTGCTGTGGGCGAACGTAAAGGTTATTTTGAAACCGTAAACGGCGGTACCATATTTTTAGATGAGATTGCCGAAATGCCGCTGGGTACACAAGCACGACTTCTGAGGGTTCTTGAGTCGGGCCAGTACATCAAGGTAGGTTCGTCAAAGGTTGAAAAAACCAATGTGCGTGTAATTGCCGCTACCAATGTAGATGTGTATGATGCGGTAAAGAATGGTAAATTCAGGGAAGACCTTTATTATCGTTTAAATACCGTTCCGTTAAGAATACCGCCACTGCGCGACAGGAAGGAAGACATATACCTGCTATTCCGCAAGTTCACGGCCGATTTTACCGACAAATACCGCACACCACCTATTCAGTTAGACGATGAGGCACAGCAGATGTTAATAAATTATTCGTGGCCGGGTAATGTTCGTCAGCTAAAAAATATGGCCGAGCAACTTGCCGTATTAGAGCGCGACCGTATAATTACAGCGCAAACGTTGCTGACCTACATCCCGCAGGAAACAGGTGGGCGCAACCTGCCTATGCGTATTGATAGCCAGCCGAAAGAAGATTTTTCTGAACGGGATATATTATACAAGGTTTTGTTTGATATGAAGCGTGACATGGTGGAACTTAAAAAGCTGGTAGCTGATATTATTGAACATGGCGGTGTTAGCGTAAATACGGCGGCACATTCGCAAACTTTAAAGCAGTTGTACCGCGATGTAGAAATTCCCGGCAGCGCCGATCCGCAATTTACCTTGCAACAACCCGTTAATACCGTTATAAATAATGGTGCCGATACCTTTAATCTAACGCATCATGACGCCCAGGAAGTAGAAGAATCATTATCATTGATTGAAAAGGAATCTGATCTGATACGCAAGGCCCTTAAAAAGCACAAGGGCAAACGTAAACTGGCCGCTAATGAGCTGGGGATATCTGAAAGAACATTATACAGAAAAATAAAAGAACTTAACTTATAGCAGGTATGAAGAGATTTTTGGGGTTGATTATTATGTTGGGTTTTGTGGGATTACTTTGCCCCTCATGTTATACATTAAAAAGTAATGTAATACCGCCAGAGATGAACACCATTAACGTTGGTTATTTTGAAAATGATGCCCCGCTGGTAGTAAGTACGCTTAGCCAAACATTTACCGAGGCTTTAAAACAGCGTATACGGTCAACCACGCGATTAAGCATCGTAACCAGCAAGGAGGATGCAAGCCTTACAGGTGCAATAACTGATTACCGTTATGCGCCAATATCCATCCAGGCCACCAATAGTAGTTCTGCTCCGCCAATTGCCGGTGCATCTGCCCTTACAATTACGGTAAGGGTTAAGTTTGTTTATGATGCCAATAAAAAGCTGAATTTTGAACAGTCGTTTAGCAAATCAATGAACTATACCGGCGACCTGGCAGCACAGGAACAAAATCTTATACAAGCTATCAGCAAACAACTGATAGACGATATTTTTAATACGGCCTTTAATAATTGGTAACCATTTAGTAGCTTCAACGCAGTGGAACAACTGAACGATATAGATAATGGTTTATTATGGAAGGCGCTTGCCAACCCTGCCGAAAATGCTGCGGGCGTTGCGGTGCTGGTTGATAAATATCCGCAAAGCGGATTGTTACGTGCCATGCTTGCAGGTAATGGTAATGAACGCAATATAAAACATGCCGCCGTCTATATTAATCCCACATCATTATGCAAAATAGTTAACGCGCCTGATACCCTGCCGGTTGTTTCGCAAAAACAAATTATATGGGCGGATGGTGCAAGTGACTTGCAAGTTGAGGAGAAAGCTGATGAGGTTATTGAAGAGCCTGTAGCTGAATACCACTTTGGCGAAGATATAAAACACGAAGAAGTTAATAATGAACCTGATGCTATTGTGACGTACCGTGAGGATATTGAGGATGATGTGTATGACGAGATAGTAAGTATTGAGGATATATATTTAGAACAGATATCGGCACCTGCGAATCAGGAGTCTGATCCAATTGAAAAAACGGATGCGGCTGAAGAACCGGTGAGCCAAATACCCGAAAATGATCATTTTGTAATTGATTCGGCATTTACGCAGGAGCAGCCGGATAATAACATTGTACCCGATGCGCCTGCTACAAAACCGGCTAAGTTGCATATTAACAATAACGATCTGTCGAGGTATAATGACGAGACAATGCCTTACAGCTTTATGTGGTGGTTGGATAAAACCCGTAAGGAATATGCCGGTACCTACCAGCCCTATGTTGTTTTTAATGCAGGCCCTGCCCAGCCACCACAAGTGGCCGAAAAACCGGAGGTTGATGAATTGCAACAACAGTATGTAGAAAGCATATTTAATTTAAATGCTATTGAAGAGTTGGAGCGTAGCACTTCTGTATCCAAAAAAGAAATAAAATTTGATACCAGTAAAAAGGAAGACCGTATTATTAAACGATTTATACAAGCCGAGCCGCAAATAAAGCATCCAACCAATATAATGGATAACGAGAACAAGGCCCGGAGAAGCTCGGAAGATGCGGATGAATTTGTAACCGAAACTTTGGCGCGCATTTACACCGAGCAAATGCTGTATCAAAAGGCAATAAATGCCTACAAAAAATTGATGTTGAAATTCCCGGAAAAAAGCGTTTACTTTGCCGGTCAGATTGAACAGATAGAAAAGAAATCAAATTAATATAAAAATGTATTTAGTTTTAATAATCATATCCATTATTGTATGCTTCCTGTTAGGGGCTATTGTGTTGATACAAAATCCTAAAGGCGGTGGCCTTACTTCTAACTTTTCAAGTCAGTCGCAACTAATGGGTGTACAAAAAACCGGCGATTTTTTAGAAAAAGGCACCTGGGTATTGGCCATAGGCTTAATGGTACTAACGCTTTTAATTAATATAGCTGTAAAAAGTGGCGTATCATCAGACGGTGCTGCAGGCGCAAAGTACCAGGAGCAAATTAATAAATCATTAAAGGCTCCGGCATCAGCACCATCGGCAGCGCCTTTGTTGCCAGGTACAACACCTGCAAGTACAACACCTGCTCCAAAAAAGTAATTAATTAACCAATTATATTATTAAGGCCCGGAACATATCCGGGCCTTGTTTGTTTTATATTTGTACTGACACGTTGGCACTTAACATTAAGCCATTGTAAACCATTAAAACATCCGGTTACATAAATCTGACAATACAACAGTTATCCATGTCAATAAAGGCATTTTATGTCGGTTGGCATAATTGATGATGAGGGCAAGCGTAAACACAAACTTTTTTATAAACTCAAAAAAAAAGAAATATATAACTATGTCATTAAAAATTAAACCGAGCGCAGACAGGGTAGTAGTTGAAGCTGCCGCTGCAGAAGAGAAGACCGCTTCAGGCATCATTATTCCTGATACGGCTAAAGAAAAACCTCAAAAAGGAACTATCGTAGCCGTTGGTCCGGGTAAATATGCTGATGTATCAGGGGTACTTATACCTATGGCTTACAAAGTAGGCGACGATGTTTTATATGGAAAATATGCAGGTACCGAAATTACTGTTGAAGGTAAAGAGTACCTTATAATGCGCGAATCTGATATTCTTGCAACGCTTTAATTAATGTAAAGTTGGGTAAAGTTATAAAGGTTGAAGTAGTTCAAAACTATAACATTACAACCCTTAACAACAATTAAAACATAATTACTAACTCAAAAATTTAAAAAACACAATGTCAAAACAAGTTAAATATAATGTTGAAGCGCGTGATGCCTTAAAAAGAGGTGTTGATGTTTTAGCAAACGCAGTAAAAGTTACTTTAGGCCCTAAAGGACGTAATGTAATTATTGATAAAAAATTTGGTTCGCCGGCAATTACCAAAGATGGTGTAACTGTAGCAAAAGAAATTGAGTTAAAAGACTCATTAGAGAATATGGGTGCCCAAATGGTTAAAGAAGTTGCCTCAAAAACTGCTGATATAGCAGGTGACGGTACCACTACTGCAACTGTATTGGCACAGGCTATTGTAACTGCCGGTATTAAAAACGTAGCAGCAGGTGCTAACCCTATGGATTTAAAACGCGGTATTGACAAAGCTGTTACTGCAGTGGTTGAAAATTTAAGAACACAATCACAAACCGTAGGCGAAGACAATAACAAAATAAAACAGGTTGCTGCAATATCAGCCAATAATGATGAGTTGATAGGTTCATTAATTGCTGATGCAATGGGTAAAGTTGGTAAAGACGGTGTTATAACTGTTGAAGAAGCTAAAGGTACTGAAACCGAAGTTAAAACTGTAGAAGGTATGCAGTTTGACCGTGGTTACCTGTCGGCTTACTTTGTTACCAATACTGATAAAATGGAAGCAGAACTGGAAAATCCTTATGTGCTTATCTACGACAAAAAAATATCTTCAATGAAGGAATTACTACCTATTTTGGAGAAACAGGTACAAACAGGCAAACCATTATTGATCATTTCTGAAGATTTGGACGGCGAGGCTTTATCAACTTTAGTGGTAAACAAAATCCGTGGTTCACTGAAAGTTGCTGCTGTTAAAGCACCCGGCTTTGGCGATCGTCGTAAAGCTATGTTAGAAGACATTGCTACCCTTACAGGTGGTACTGTAATATCAGAAGAGCAAGGTTACAAACTGGAAAATGCCGACCTGAGCTACTTAGGTACTGCAGAGAAAGTAGTTGTTGATAAAGACAATACTACTATCATCAACGGCGGTGGCCAGTCAGAAAATATCAAAGGCCGCGTTAATCAGATCAAATCTCAGATGGAAACTACAACATCTGATTATGATAAAGAAAAATTGCAGGAGCGTTTAGCTAAGTTAGCAGGCGGCGTGGCTGTATTATATGTTGGTGCAGCTACCGAGGTTGAAATGAAAGAGAAAAAAGACCGTGTTGACGATGCATTACATGCAACCCGTGCCGCTGTTGAAGAAGGTATAGTTGCAGGTGGTGGTGTTGCCTTTATCCGCGCGGTTGAAGCTTTGGCTAATTTAAAAGGTGATAACGAGGACGAAAATACTGGTATCCAGATTATCCGTCGTGCTATTGAAGAACCATTGCGTCAAATTTGCGAAAATGCAGGTATTGAAGGTTCAATTGTAGTGCAAAAAGTAAAAGAAGGCAAAGCCGATTTTGGTTACAATGCACGTACTGATAAATACGAAAACTTAATTGGTGCCGGTGTAATTGATCCAACCAAGGTAAGCCGTGTAGCTTTAGAGAACGCAGCTTCAATTGCTTCGATGTTGTTAACAACCGAGTGTGTATTGGCTGATGATCCTGAAGAAGCACCAGCAGGCCCACCAATGGGCGGCGGCGGCATGGGTGGTATGATGTAAGCCCCCGGCCCTTTAAAGAGGAATATATAAATAAAAAACCCTTGTATGCAAAAGCATACAAGGGTTTTTTATTGCACCATCTGTTGTAACGTTATTAACTGTTGTTTTTTCATTTCAGAAAAGTCAGACAACGCAATCCAACTATTGAACATGCCAAAATACCAATCGGTAATTTTACCATTTACCATAATATCATTAGTAAACTTGTTTTTATTTGCTCAAACAAAAGCGGATTTGCCAAATATTGTGCAACTGATGATAGATAGTTTTTTACAAGCATCTCTCGTTTTGAATAACTATTAACAGTGGGTTTGTTCAATATTTCAATTGCAGTGGCAGGTTTTTCGGCCATTAATAAAACTTCGGCGTAGTCAAGCATAAATGTTGGTTGCATTAATATATTCCGTTTAATATTTTGATCAACAACAAGCTGATAGGTTATTACCGCACTATCTATCAGTTGATGATAACGCATCTCATTATGCAACTGTTTATATAAAATAGCAGCCTGTTGTATGCTGCCGAGGCCAGGGCACATGTTATTTTTTAAAAAAAATAAATGAGTTTTTGCAGCTTCTTCCAATTGACCTAAAGCATATTCTGCATTTGCTTTATTAATTTTTACCCAGTTGGTAATGTTGATATTGTGTTTATCGTTCTTAATTTCCTTAGCTATAAAGCGGTTAAAATCATTAATTGCCCCTTTGTAGTCAGATAATTTAAAGCGGGCCTCACCAATTTGCTCCCATAGTACATTTTTATTGTAGGCATTACTATCTAATAGTATAGCTTGTTGAGCATTCTCAACTATTTTGGGCCAATTTTGCTGGTAATAAAGCGCCCGGATATTCCTGGTTAGCATTGTGGCACGGTCACTTGGCGATAAATTATCATTTTGCGACTGGGCAAACGTACTATTCGATAATACGATTAATATTACCGCTAAAAGTTTTGAGAAAGGTTTAAGCATTATTAAAGTTATAAAATATCCTAAATAATTTGTATTTAATTATATACAGCAAATTTTCAATACTACACACTTCGGTTTTGTCAATTCATAGTAAACTGACGGTCATCAGTTAATCAAATGATTAATTTCATAATATCCGTGCTACAATTAACCATATTTTTGTGTACTGATCTTATTATTTAAAAAAGGCACAACAATTGAATATACTATTATATGAAACATTTAACAGCTACAACAAAACATCTCCGTTTAACCTTAGTGGATTGGGTGTTATTTAAAGGTCCTGAACTGTTTATAACTATTTACGGAAAATAATAATTAGTAACTTCGTGACTCTAAACATGAAGCTACAGGAATTATATGATCTGGCCTATAAATGGCTTTTAATAAACGGCTCAAAACTAATAATAGGCTTAATAGTATTATTAGTAGGGTTAAGGCTCATTAAAACATTCACGCTGCGTATTCGCGCACGCATGAGCCGCCGAAAAGTACACTCTTCATTACAACCATTTTTTCTTAGCCTTGCAATTACCGCATTATATGTATTGCTTATAATATTGGTATTAAATATTGTTGGCTTCCCACTGGCTGTATTTAGTACTATTTTGGGCGGCTTCACTGTTGCCGTTGGCCTTGCACTTTCGGGTACTTTTCAAAACTTTGCGGGTGGAGTATTAATATTATTATTAAAACCTTTTGAGCTTGATGACAATATTGTTGCCCAGGGACAGGAGGGCAAGGTAACGTCCATACAAATATTTTATACTGTATTAATTACTGCCGATAATAAAACCATCATTATTCCTAACGGCAAGCTTTTTAACGAGGTAATAGTAAACATCACCCGCGAAGGTAAACGCCGTCTTGATTTTGAAGTACGTTTAGGTTACTATGTAGATATTGACCAGGTAAAGGAAATTATGCTGGAGACTGTAAAATCTACTACAGGTATATTGGCTGATCCATCAAACCGTGTAGGCATAATTGCACTGGAAGTTGATTCGATACGTTTTGCAGTAAATGTATGGGTGCAGCCTGCCAACTTTTTAACTACCAAAATAGCCCTGCAGGAAAACATCCTTAAAAATTTAAAAGCTGCAGGGGTAAGGTTGTTAGGGACTTGATAGCTATATAATTTCCATATCGAATAACTCAGCAATATGCTGCTGCAATTTTTGCTGTACCTCCTGCATATCCATTTCACGGCCCAATTCCTTTTGCAGTGTTGTTACCGCCTTATCAGTAATGCCACAGGCTACAATGTTATTAAAATAGTTCAGGTCGGCATTTACATTAAGCGCCAGGCCATGCATAGTAACCCAGCGGCTGCAGCGTACACCCATGGCGCAAATTTTACGCGCGTTTGCATTGTCGCTATCAAACCAAACGCCTGTATAGCCCTCATACCTGCCAGCCTCTAATCCATAATCGGCAAGGGTTAAAATTACGGCTTCTTCCAATGTGCGCAGGTAGCGGTGTATATCGGTGAAAAAATTATCAAGATCAAGTATTGGGTAGCAAACCAGTTGCCCCGGGCCATGATAGGTAATATCACCGCCGCGGTTTATAGGATAATAAACGGCGTTTTTTTCTTTCAATCCAGCATCATCCAGCAATAGGTTTTCGGGATTACCGCTTTTTCCTAAAGTATATACATGGGGATGCTGGCAAAATATTAAATAATTGGGAGTGATAATATTGTCGGTATTTTCGCCGGCTGTTTGTTTTTCGCGCAGGGTTATCTTTAACTTAACCGTCTCGGCAAATATGGCTTCCTGTTTATCCCAGGCTTCTTTATAATCAATCAGGCCCCAGTCAAGCACCTGTACTTTTTTGTTTTTCATCCCTTCACGTATCCAATCATATAATCTTCGTATTTCAAATAGCCTACTTTATAATCAATTGCCACATCAGCTTTTTGCAGGCGGGCGGTAACTGTGCCCTCATCAGCATAGGTAAATGGCTGTAATGAAATGTTGTCTAAAAACGAAACAGCCTTTTGTCCATAGCATTTATAAATGGCTTCTTTAGCGCACCAGCACACATATAGTTGCTGGATTTTATTATCTGTGTCAATTGCAGCCAGTTCCTGCTGACTCATAAATTTATGGGCAATACGTTCAACTTTTTCTTTTACATTTTCAATGTCAATACCTACAGGGCCGTTTTTGCTGATCATTACCGCGGCATAATCAAACGAATGGCTAAAAGAGATATGGTAAGGCATCGAAACCAGGTAAGGCTTGCCATGTTCATCAACCTTGCAATCAATATAATCATCGGTCAGCAACATTTTACGCAGCAACACACGTGTACCCAGCCAGTGCAGGTGGCGTTTGCCATTGCTTATCTGGTCAATAAAGGTTTTTTCGTCGTCGTCTAACTGTAGTTGGCTGTATAACTCGTTTGCCTGCTCTTCTATCTTCCATAAAGCAAACTCCGTATCATCATCAACCCGTTGCCGGTATGCTATTGCCATAGGGTAAAATTGCAAAAAGGATGGCAAACTTATGTCAATTAATTCTAAATTTAGGCCTCACAATACTCAGCATGATCTTATCTGATAAACGTATTCTCGAAGAAATTGAAAAAGGCCATATTATTATTGAACCTTTTAAACGCGAGTGCCTGGGTACCAACTCGTACGATGTGCATTTGGGCAAGCACTTGGCCACTTATCGCAACCGGGTGCTTGATGCCAAAGTACATAACGAGATTGATAGCTTTGAGATACCTAAAGAGGGGTTTATATTGCAACCCAATACACTGTATTTGGGAGTAACTATGGAGTATACCGAAACCCATAAACACATCCCGTTTCTGGAAGGTAAATCAAGTACGGGCAGGCTGGGCATTGATATACATGCCACAGCCGGTAAAGGCGATGTTGGCTTTTGCAACACCTGGACGCTTGAAATATCATGCTCGCAGCCGGTAAAGGTTTATCATGGCATGCCCATTGGCCAATTAATATATTTTGTGGTTGAAGGCGATATAGAAACGCTTTATAATAAAAAGGATAACGCTAAATATAATAACCCTACCACCCGCCCTGTAGAAAGCATGATGTGGAAGAATAAATTTTAGGCTTTTGTATCAATTATTTTAGTTGAAATCGATTACAATTAAGAAAATAGTTAATATATTTGATTAAAGCCAATAAAAGCCATCATGATCAAATATTTGCGCGCAGTATTGTTTTTTGCCGTACTTATGTATAGCTACTGTGCAGGTGCACAAACCGCAACTTCATTAGATAAAACGCTTCAATCATTACAAAAACAGGCCACAGAGTATCCGTTTGAAAAAACCTACCTGCACCTGGACAGGCCATACTATACCGTTGGTGATACTATATGGCTTAAAGGTTATACGGTAATGGGGGCAAGCCATACATTAACCAAAATAAGCAGCATATTATATACCGAGCTTATTAATAGCAATAACCAGATTATACAGACACTAAAATTACCTGTGGGTAATGGCCTTTCGCACGGAGCTATTATTTTACCAAGTACGTTAAAGGCGGGTAATTACCGTGTAAGGGCATATACCAATTGGATGCGCAATGCAGGTTCCGAATACTTTTTTGATAAAAAAATAAAGGTATCGGCTGTTTCTGGCACTCAGAATAATGTGGCACCGCCCGCTGCAATAACCGATGTTGATGTACAGTTTTTTCCTGAAAGCGGTAATTTAATTAATGGTGTTAATAGCAAAATAGCATTTAAGGCAGTTGCCAGCAATGGTTTGGGTGCCGATGTAAAAGGCGTAATATTAGATGAGCAGAATAAAGAAGTAGCTACATTTACCAGCAGCCACCTGGGCATGGGTACTTTTATGCTTACGCCAGCAGCAGGCAAAAGCTATAAAGCACGGGTTACTTATTTAAATAACCAAAGTAAAACCATAAACCTGCCTGCAGCTTTAAGCAGCGGTTATGCTTTAGCAATTGACAACAGCAATGCCGATAATGTAATTGTAAAAACAATAGCTGCCGGTGGCGCAAGCATGGGTAACGTAACTCTTATTGCACAATCGGGCGGGCAGATATTTTTTGCGGGAAAAGGCAGTGCCGAAAAAAACGAACTTACATCGGCTATACCTAAAAGCCGTTTCCCATCAGGAATTATACAGTTTGTTTTGTTAAATAATGATGGTTTGGCTGTAAATGAACGTTTGGTATTTATCCAGAATGCTGATCAACTGGATCTGTCTGTAAGTTCGGCCAAAACAACGTATGCCCCGCGCGAGAAGGTGACCGTTAACTTAAATGCTAAAACTGCAGACGGGCAAGCATCAACAGGTAACTTTTCGGTAGCGGTTATAAACGAAACTGAAATGCCCTCGAAAGAGACAGAAGAGAGTACCATATTTTCAAACTTGTTACTTACCAGCGATATTAAAGGGTTTGTGGAACAACCTAACTATTATTTTACCAATGTAAGTGATAAAACACGTGCCGATCTGGATGCATTAATGCTTACACAAGGTTATCACAGGTTTGAATGGAAAAAATTAATTAACGGCGAAATGCCGGTACTTACTTATGCGCCCGAGGATGAATTAACTATTACAGGGCGGATACTAACCAACTCAAATAAACCCATAGCACGCGCCAAGGTATCGTTAATGAGTATGGACGGCGGATCAATATTGGATACCGTAACTAATGAGCAGGGGCGTTTTGTGTTTGACAGGCTTACATTTCTTGATAGTACAAAAATGCTTTTGAAGGCACTTAATGCGCGGGGGGGCGAAAATGTTAAAATACAATTAGATCAGGATATAGTTCCACCTGTAGTAAGCAATACCCCTGAAGCTGTTGATAATAACTCAAACGCGGCTTATGCAGCACGTGCAAAAAAAATATATGATGATAAAATGAATTATGGGATCATTACCGATCGTACCCATATTCTTTTAGATGAAGTAAAAGTTGTAGGCAATAGTGTTGAAGAGGAAAAAAAACGCGCCATACAATATTCATCTAATTTAAATGGCCCGGGTAATGCCGACCAAGTTATATATGCTGATAACCAGATGATAGGTTGCCCTGATTTTATAACCTGTATGCTTGGCCGTCTTACCGGTGTACAGCGACAAACAGATACAGATGGTAAAACTTTTTTGGTTATGCAAAAAACTCCAAACATGACAACAACATCTATAAAACAGATTGCTATGGGAGTAGTTTATAATGGCATATTTGTTAACCCGGATGAAGTAGGTGATTTTTTTCAAGAAGTAGACATGAGCACCATCGCAACTGTTGAGGTTTTAAGGATGGGAGCACTTACGGCTGCGTACGGCAGCAGGGGAGGAAATGGGGTTATTATTATTACTACTAAGCATGGCCCTGATTTAAATCTTGATTATGTTAAAAATAGTTCATCCAGCATTTTAAAATTTAGCCCTAAAGGATATTACCGGGCACGTGATTTTTACTCGCCAAAGTTTAGTATAGCTGATGCTCAAAAACCTGATTTCCGCACAATAGTTTACTGGAACCCATCGGTACAAATAAATGGTGCAGGCTCAGGTAGTTTTGATTATTTTAACACTGATAGTAAAGGCACTTACAAAGTAACAATAGAAGGGATTGATCAGCAAACCGGCAAAATTGGAAGACAGGTTTACCGGTATACCGTTCAATAATATTAACACTTTACCTTGGCAAATGTATTATTGCATATTTGCCAAGGTAAATGTTCCCCAAAAATCAGTTGCTTTTGATACTTCTACTTCTCCGGTACCCATAGTGCTTTTGGGCACCACGGCTGGTGTGACACGCTGATGCGAAACACTTCCACGTATGGCAGATTCAACTGCGGCTGATGATGGAGGCCCACCGCCCGGAGGCCCGGCTACTAAAACCGTACTATATCCAACAGACAATTGTCTTTCGGGCGCAGCACCCATAGCAGCATTAATTTTAATATTAAATGCCCATTCATTTTTAATATCATCCGCATGGAATAACTGTAATGGTATGGCTTCTTCATATATCAAATCGCCTTTGTCATCAAAATTCAGGGCGGTTTGTATATTAAATGCGTTTTCGGTATTTATCTGCTCCTCGTCAATATCTTTAAATCCCTTAACGCCTATTTTTTTCAATTTGGTTAAATCGGCTCTAAGTCGTTTTTCTTCAAGGCTGCTTTTTCGGTCAGCACCTGTTTCCAGCCCACTCATAGGGAAAGTAATTATAAAGGTTTTTTTCTTACGCCCTTTGGTATCAATGCTCAGTGTTACACCTGATGATAATATGGCCGACTGCCTGATATCATCGGTACATTTTATAAGCAAATACAGGTTTTGTTTATCATTAGATAAACTATAATAGATATTTTTTTCGGAATTATAGATTAAATTATCGCCCCATTCTTTAGCATCACCATCAATTATAATGGGCTGTTGAGGTGATTTTAAAGCTATAACTTGCGCGTTAACTGATGCAGTTATTGCAAGCAGGCTCATGCCATACAATAAGTGCCTGTAACTTTTATTCATCATAATTTAGTTTAGGTCTAACTTTATTAAAGTTACTAATTAAAGTTAAACCTCAAATACCAAACTAAAGTAAGTATAACTGTAATTATTGTTTTGCTAAATTAAATTTACCCCAAAAATCTACTGATTTTGATCCAGTATTATCACCATCAGGGTTTGTTTTATCAATTGTTGCTTTGTCAATATGCCTTACAGTGCCACCTCTGGTTACGCCGCCACTGCCTCTTCCACCACCGGATGCTCCTGCAGCCATTCCGCCGGCATCAGTCTGCATGCCGCCATCGTTCATACCATTGCCGCGTTCAATACCATTTACTTTAATATTAAAGGCCCAATCAGCTTTTGTTGCATCAGCATTGGCATGGAAAAGATCAAGCGGAATGGTTTCTTCATAAACCATGTAACCTTTTTCATCAAAGTCAATGGCTGCCTTTATGCCATACATATTTCCCGCGCTTATTTGCTCGTCGCTAATATCTTTAAATCCGTCAACGCCATATTTTCTTAATTGGGTTAGCTGTGCCCTCATCTTATTTTCTTCCAAACTATTACCAGGGCGACGTCTGCCTTCCTGCCCGCTTACCGGAAAAGTAACAGAATATGCCGATTTTTTACGCCCTTTAGGGTCAATGCTAAAAGTTATGCCTGATGATAGTATGTTATTTTGTAACGTAGGATTATTGGTTCGCACCACCAGGTAAAGATTATTCTTATCATTGGCAATGGCATAGTTTATTTTGTTTTCGGCATTGTAATAAGCCAGGCTATCACCCCATTCTTTACTGTCGCCATCAATAGTAACCGCTGCTGCCGGTGCTTTTAAGGCTAAAGTAACATCCTGTGCAAAGGTTTTAACAGTAAACATCATTTGTATGCTTACTGCCGATAGTAAATAATAATATGATCTTTTCATTTTAATTCAGTTTTGTATAAAGGTTTAAAAACGTGAATTTAATTTTTTATAGCTTCAATTTAAAACTTTTAGTTTGTTTTTAAGTAAATTTGTAATTACAAATGCCAACAGAAACCCAGGAGCAAACCTTTACTCTCGAAGAATTATTAGTAGGACTTAAAGAGATACATCGTTTAATTTTATGGAACGATGATGTTAATACCTTTGATCATGTTATTTATTGCATGATGAAGTATTTGGATTACTCGGAATCACAAGCCGAAAAAATTGCCTGGAAAGTACATAACGAGGGCAAATGTGCCGTATTGGAAGGATCATTCACCGAAATGGAAATATACCGCAAGATTTTACAGCAGGAAATGCTTACGGTGAGTGTGGAATAATGAGTGGTAAATGGTGAATAGGTAATGGTGAATTATTATCAAATAAAAAAGGTCTTCATTTTAAAGTGAAGACCTTTAATTTTTTTTATTGACTACTGACTAATCTCCACTCACCAAATAATTCCACCCGTGGGTATCAGGCGCGTTGCCGTATTTAATATCGTTCATGGCTTTTAATGCGCGTTGCGAAAATTCTCTGTCTTTTGGTTCTATCTTCAAAGTGTATTCTGCACTATCATCACTTATTGAACCAACTGATGCTATAGTGGCAGCAGTACCTGCGCCAAAGGCATCGGTAAGTTTGCCTGTTTTGGCGCCTTCAATTATTTCGGCAACAGATACTTTACGCTCCTCAACCGGGAAGCCCCATTCGCGGGCAAGCGCAATAACCGTATCGCGGGTTACGCCATCCAAAATGGTATCCTGCGCAAGTGGGGTTATCAGTTTGCCATCCAATACAAACATGGCATTGGCGGCTCCCATTTCTTCAATATATTTATGCTCCTTGGCATCTGTCCATATTAACTGGTCAAACCCTTCTTCGGTAGCCTTGCGTGCCGGGAACATAGATACCCCGTAGTTACCTGATGATTTGGCATAACCCATACCGCCTTCGGCAGCGCGGGTATAATGCGTTTCAATTTTTACCCTTAATGTTTTTGAAAAATAAGGGCCTACCGGGCAGGTTAATACCATGTACTTATAAGTTTTTGACGGCGTTACGCCCAAATACTTATCGGTAGCAAACATAAATGGCCTGATGTATAAAGAATGGTTAGGCTTTTGCGGAATCCAATCTCTGTCCAAGTCAACTAAAGCAGCTATGCTTTGTATAAAAACCTCTTCGGGCATGGTAGGCATGCACAAACGCTTGGCAGATTTATTGAACCTGGCGGCATTTTTATCCGGACGGAAAATTGATACCGTACCATCATTGTGTTTATAAGCTTTTAAGCCCTCAAAAAATGATTGCCCGTAATGTAATGCTGATATACCGGGACCGACCAGAATATCACCATAAGGAACAATTTGAAAGTTTTTCCACTCACCATCTTCAAAGTCAGCCACAAACATGTGGTCTGAAAATATATGGCCAAAGGGTAAATTGTTAAAGTCCGTTTGCTCCAAACGGGAACTTTTTGTCTTGGTGATCTTAATGTCAAGCGTGTCGGTCATGGCTTTACGTTTTTAAATTTCAGAACTTGCAATTTACCTAAAAATCAATTGTGTTGCCAATATTTTTAACACTTAAAAGTAAATTTTAAGCAATAAAATATATTCAAAACATCATTTGGTATTATAACGAAAAGGTTTTGTTAGTGTTATTTGTACACTATTTAAATGCGTATATTATTTTGCAGGGATAATGTGCTGATAAGATACACTTACAGGTAAAATGCTGCCATTTATCATTAATTGGTGCCTTTCAATCTTGTCTATCTTATCAATAGCCACTATAAATGAGCGATGTACACGCATAAACTGCTTAACCGGTAATATAGCTTCTGCCTCAGTTATTGTTAGGCGCGAAACTATTGTTTTATCCTTTAAAACAAAATTAACGTAGTTGCCAGTGGCTTCTAAATAATGGATGTCTTCAAAATTTACACGTATTTGCTCGTAACCTGCTTTTAAAAAAATATAGTCTTTTTTACTACCCTGATTACGTAAACTATAAATTTCATTTGCCTTGTTACAAGCTTTAATAAACCGCACCAGCGAAAAAGGTTTCAGTAAATAATCAATGGCATCAAGTTCAAAGCTTTCCACTGCATGTTCTGTGTAGGCAGTAGTAAAAATAACCATTGGTTTTTTGTTTAGGCAGTTCAACAGTTCTATCCCCGAAATATCAGGCATTTTAATATCCAAAAATATCAGGTCAACGGCCTCTTGCTGTAAAAATTCAAGTGCTTTAAAAGCATCAGTAAAATCTGCTTTCAAATCAATAAACCCAACTTTAGAAGCATGCGAGCGCACTACATCTAAAGCTATGGGTTCATCATCAATTGCAATTGCGGTTAACAAGTGTTTGTTTTTTTAAATATAAAAGTATGATTAAGTATCTATTTTGAAGCATCATCATTATTAATACCTCTTTTATTTTTAGTAATGCCGCCTTTTAATTTACCAAAATTATAATTTAAGCTAAACCGAAACGATCTGTAATAAATCTGGCTATACCTGGTTTGCATAAAATCATCGCCGGTAGTTACCTGCTCACTCGTGCGGTATTTGGTAAAAGGATTGCTAACAGATGCAGAAAGCGTTATTTTATTTTTAACGATCTCTTTATTTGCGCTGAAGGACGAGCCAATAGAACCATTTGATGATCCTTGTAAACCCGACGGGTTACGGCTGTTAAGATTAAACGAGCCATTGATACGCCATCCCCTGTCAAAAGCATAACCAGTAGATGCAGAGGCATTTAACAGGTCAAAATTAGTATATTGTAAATGGCCGTTTACCGTGCCTGTTAACCAAAAATGCTGAAAATTAGCATTCGTACTAAAATTCCATTTTTTGGTTATAGGGTAGTTGATGTTTAGGTTAGTACCTACCGCCGTTACCTTGCCAATATTGTCATAAGTAGTGTAAGTGATGTTGCTGGCGGGGTCAAATGTTGAAGACTGCAGCGCGAGGTCTTTAGCGAAATCATACTCTAAAGCTATATTAATACTTGCTTTTTTTGTTTCATGGTAACTTAACTCCATTGTATTAATGGTTGTAGGTTTAAGATTGGGATTTCCTGATGATTGGAAGTTGGGGTTTGAGCGGTCAACAAAAGGGTTTAAACGGCTTACACCGGGTCGGTTTAACCTTTGCGCGTAACCAAATTTAATACCGCTTTTATCTTTAAAATCCTTAGTAAAAACAACGGATGGCATGATGTTAAGGTAGTTTTGATGAACCGTAGAAGCTGTCGATACAAAGTCAGCATCGGTAGTAGTTTGCTCTATGCGTACACCACCTTTAATGGCCCAGGCCTTGCCTGCATATTGCCATGTATTATAGCCTGCAATTATGTGTTGGGTGTTTGTAAAGTTATTTGACAGTTGTGGGTTCACATCATACTGCCCTGTTACAGCATTAAACGACTGATATTGGTAGTCGCTCAAATTATTTCTGAAAATACCTTTTATTCCAGCTTCAAAATTTACCTTTTGTAAAGGCTTTACAAAATCTATCTGTATAGTTTGTTCAACCGGGACAGTATTATTGTCCTGCTTATAATCAGGCGTAGAGTAGTTAACACGGTTAAAAGCATTCAGATCGGCATTGTTAATATTGTTATAAGTATAATAACGGTAAGAAAAAGTTAAAAGCTCCGCTTTACTTGCTTTAAACCCTAATTGATAATTTAACGAAGCGTCGAACCCGTTACCTCTGCCTGTATTGGCAGTGGCCAGTGTATAAGCTTGTAAAATACCAGTAGTGCCATTAAGTAGCGATGTTTGCGTAGCTGCCCCGTTTGATCTGTCGGCACTGATGTTAAACTGCCCGGATATAAGGTTCAATGAGTCTATTTCATAGCTTAAATCAGCTCCGAAATACCCGTTTTTACTATTAGTGCCACCATTACCTTGCTGCAATAGGTTAGTAGGGCTTGCGCTTGTAGTACTGCGTATATAGGAGTTATTGGTTTGAGGCGAGTTATAAGTACTGGCACCGCCAAAAGTATTTATGCCAAATTTACCCGTTTTAACAGTTAATGAGCCTCCTATGCCAGGCCCGGTTGGATAGCGCTCATATATATTAACCGACCCGTTATATCCATTATCCACCTTTTTATTGGTGATAATATTAATGATGCCTGCTAAACCCTCGGCATCATATTTTGAGGGCGGGATAGTAATAATTTCTATACGTTGTATGGTGGATGCGGGCATACTGCGCAGAATGTTTTTAGGATCGCGCTCAACCATGCTTGATGGTTTGCCATTAATAAAAATTTTGTAGCTGCTATTACCTTTTAGCAGAATATTATCGTCACCGTCTAATGATACATACGGCACCTTGCGAAGCATATCCAGCACACTGTTAACCTTGCTATCAGGGTCGGCCTGCAAATCATAACTAATACGGTCAATCTCCTGCTTAATTATAGGTTTATCGGCCGTAATAGTTACTTCCTTTAGATGATTGGTTTCAGCTTTGAGCATTATAGTGCCCAGATTTTGTGCAGCACTTGTAACATCAATCATTAATGTTTTGGGCTGATAACCGGTTGCAACACACGTCAGCTTGTATTTTAAGGGTTTGATGTTACTAAACGTAAATGAACCATCAACATTAGTTAACGTGGATTTAATCGGTTGGTATTTATCGTTCTTCAAATTTACGGTGATATAGTTAAGCGGTTTTTGAGTGGCCGAGTCAATTAGTATACCTGTTATCTGGAATGTAGTAAGCTGTGCTTCTGCCGGTTTTGGAGCAAACAACAGGGCGGTGGCAATTATCAAAATACTGGCAATAAGGGTTATGGTTTTCATGATTTTGTGTGTTAAATAAGATGTAGGATTCCCGTAAAAGACGCTTGGTCTTTTTTTTAAGGTTAATTGATTAAGATGCTGGTAAGCTTTATAGAATTACTGTAAGATGGACGTAAAACTCAAGTGAATTCTGGTATATCACCAATTCATGCTTACCCGGATAAAGCAGTTGTAGCCGTTGCTTTACATTGTCAAGTCCAATACCATTTTTATTTTTTTCGGGGTCTTTATCCGGCTGTAAGTGTATGCTGTTATTTACATTAAATAACAATTGGCCGTTGTTTACCTGCAATGTTATTTTTATATGCGATGGTTCGCGCAGGCTTATACCATGTTTAAAAGCGTTTTCAACAAAAGGTATTAACAGCATAGGCGCAATCTTTAAAATGCCCGCTTCGTTTGCTTCAGGCGGATCAACAATATCAGTTTGAATAATAATATCAGGCGATAGTTGTGTACGCAACTTTTGCAAACTGATATAATTTTGCAAATAATTTATTTCACGGCCTAAGGCTATTTTATCCTCAGTATTTTCATGCAGCATAAAGCGCATCATATCGCCCAATTTTTGTATGCCCTCACTTGTTCGGTCAGCATTTTCTTGCAGCGCAGTGCCGTAAAGCGTATTAAGTGCGTTAAATAAAAAATGCGGATTTATTTGCGAACGTAAAAAATCAAGATCGGCAGTGGATTGGCCCAGGGCTGTTTTTAAACCTTGCAGTTCTTTACGTTTGCTATCGCGATATTCATATAAATACCAGGTAAAGGGCGCCGTAAAAAACAAATTGAAGCCGATGGTATAAATATTAGCCAAAAATGGTTCAATGTTTCTTCTTAGTAACGCAAAAGCAATTAAAGTGACGGGTACAATTGATATTAATAATACATAGCCAACTTTAATAAAGTAAGCTTTAAAATCTTCTTTGTATAATAATGTTTGCGGAATGAGGGTTTTAAATGAAATCCAGTATACTACTATCCCTATTACAATGGTTTCTCCGAGGATTATGTTAAAACTTGATTGATGTTTCAAAAAAAACCATATACCTAATAAACAGAATGCAACTATACATTCCCTTGTAACCAACGACAAATTTAGAGGTGAAATATTAAATGTTTTGATGGAGACTTGGATAATATATTTTATTACACTGTAAAACCCAAATAGCATTATAAGCCTTATTCCGTTTACATATTCTATTGTAAAAACTCGTTTGTAAACGTATGCCTCATTGTGTGTTTGAAGCATATAGCCTTTTAGCCAGGTATTGGTAGTACCTAATATGGTAGTTGCCGTCAGGTAAATTAAAATAGTAAGGATAATATTTAATACAACTTGTTTTTTGTTTGCCAGGTGTTTTACTACATAAAAGTTGAGGAACAAAAAGCTGCAATAAAATACCGTGTTGTTTATAAACTGCGGTATAAAATAATATTTAGTAAAAGAGTAAGGTACGTTATAGAGCTTGTATAATTCTCTGTTAAAAGCATACGCATTATACTCAGTATTTTGAAATAGCTTATTAACTAAATCAAATGTGACTAAGGCATAAATAATTGTTGCCGTCCAAAATTCTATTTTATTAAAAGTGAAAATCCTTTTCAACAAATCTTTCATGTTTACAGGTTAAATATACCGCAAAGTAAACGGCAATTAATTACCTGCTAAACGAAATGGGATGAAACACTAAAAATATGGGACGAAAAGTTATTCTTCTACTATCGCCAGCAATTCATTCAGTTCAGCTACCTTTTCGGCTGATCCTAAGTGTTCGTAAGCGCTTATCAGGTTGCGCAATATGCGTTTAACAATCTCGGTATTTGAGCAGGGTTCGTAAAACTGCTTGTCTGCCTTCAGGTTCAGGTTCTTTAAAAATATATCCACATCCCTGCGCCCAAAAATCAAACCTTTATTAAAAGCATTAATGTAAAATAAAATACCGCCCTCAAAATCGTTTTGCTGCGTTTCATCCACATAAGCTAAAATAAAATGCTGGGGCAGGTTAACGCCATAAACCGGTATGTCCAGTTTTTGTGCTATGATGGAGTAAATAATAGCTAGCGATATCTGGTTGCCTTTTTTGGTTTCCAGCACCTGGCTCAGGTAGCTGTTCTGCGGGTCATGGTGATTGGTGATATTGCCACTGAAGCCGTATATATGATAAAATACATGGTTTATGAGTTTTATTTGCTCGGCCGGGCTGGCCTCGTTCATCATTTGTATCCATATATCGCGTTTTATAGCTTCTATCTGGTTAATGATTTTTTGCTCGTCAAGGTCAGGGTATTGATAGCGGTTAATAATTAACGCCCCCTGCAATAAATCAAACGCGCCGCCATGCAGCCAAAGTTTTAAATCATTCTTTACAATACCGAACTGAATTTCGTGCACCAGGTTGGCAATACGTTCCTGCTGTATCGAATCAAAAGCCTGTTCAAAGGCGCTTTCCAAAGGTTCAATAGCCTCGATGCCATACGACAACAATTTATTATGAACGTGGTTGTATATCTCCTGGTCCGGGTCGTCCAGAAGCCGTATTAACGAATTTACTTCTGTTTGATTTATCATTCTTAATGCTAAAATACTAAACGTTTATATAATTTTACAACCATGTTTAATTTACGGTTC
>JAICMD010000034.1 GCA_025929405.1 Mucilaginibacter sp.
AATGGCAAGCCAAAAGCAGCAGTTTTTCCGGTCCCGGTTTGGGCTAATCCGACAAAATCGTTGCTGCCTGTAAGCAATACCGGGATAGACTGTTCCTGGATTGGAGTAGGATTTTCAAAACCTAACTCACTGATGGCATTAACAATATCATGACGGATTCCCAGTTGAATAAATGGGTTCATGATTTTAAATAACAAATCTGGCTACATCGCCAAATCGGGCGCAAAGGTACGGATTATATTTGCCAATTCAAAGTAATTGTCTGAATCACCGATTATTGTCAGAATCAGATTTATGTGATTACACCTATAATTCAGACTTACCTCAACCTGTCTGCTGATTTTACCAGCTTATCATCGCGCTGAATAGCTTTTTGTGCTAATACCACTAACAATATGCTTAATGATAATAACAGCACGCCGATGCCGTAATTACTGAATTGTATATCAGCGCCATAAATGGCAGCTTTAGCTGTTTGCGACAGCCAGAAACTATAACCTATAATTACCAGTATAGCGCTGTAGCATAAAGTAATTTGCAATACGCGGTTATTGTATAAAAAGATAATAACCAATGGCAAAATAGCTACTAATGCAGTTACAATTGATAGTGCTGCAAATGGTTCGGAATGTATTATTTGACCATTTACTTCCTGGTAGGCGCCGGTAACCTTAATGGTTTCGGTTAAGCCATTTAACGGGATATTATGCAATAAGGGGAAAATATAAAGGGCCACCAAAGCCAGTGAGGCCAGCAGCAGGTATATGCTTTGTATGCGCTGTAACATAATTTATTTATAAGTGCAGCAAATATAACTGTTTTAAGCAATTGAAGATTTGATTATTAATACAGCATTTCTTCAGAATGTAAATTAATATTGTAGCTTTAACCAGACAATTCAATTAAAATGAATAGCCCTAATAATCCAAAAACTCCAAAAGATGTGGTTATGGAAGACCAGCATCTTAAAAAGATATTTCTTGAGCACTTAAATGGCATTTATTTTGGCAAAAAGCATCTGCTTGAATTTTTTAGTGAAATAATGAACTTAGCATCGTTAAAACATTTAAAGCTAGCCATTAATGAGTGCATTGATGATACCATTAAACAAATTGAATGTATGGATGAAATTTATACATCTATAAGTCAGCAGCCATCAAAAACCAGTGTACTGGGTGTAAAAGCAATGACATTGGAAGCCTATTTAAGTGTTATTAAAACCGGCAAAACGCCCATTGAGCGCGATGTATTTATACTGTTTTACCTGCAGATAATTGAAGGCATTGAAGTAAGCTATTTTAAAGTATTAAAAAACCTTGCAAAAGCAATTGGCTATAAATATGCGTTTCTTGACGAACCTTTTGACCTTGCAGTTGACAATAAGGTAATGTTTGAGACGATATATAAAGAGTATATTAGTTAGGTTATTATTAATTTAAAAATCAATATGGGTGGATTATTATTAGTTGCAATAATGTTGCTATATGCTTATTTAGGTAATAAGCTGCATAAAAATCCATTAAAATGGGCATTCATGGGATTGGGGATTGTAATTTCTGTTCCATTAATATGTAGCCCTTTTCTTTTAATTCATTTCAATCCTGCAAGCAAAATTGTTTTTTGGTCGCTGGTAAATTTTTCGGGGGTATTGATTGGAGCAGTGATAGCTGCCTACATCGCTTATAAAAACAACCTGATATTTAAAAGGACTCCCGGCTTATAATTTTTATTTTAATCCTTAAACCCAACACTAAATTTGCCTTATGGCAAATCAACGCTTCTTTATTGAATTGGCTTACGATGGCACTAACTATCATGGCTGGCAATTGCAGCCCAATGCGGTTGGGGTGCAGGAAGTGTTAAATAAAGCTTTATCTACCGTTTTGCGGCAGGAAATTGAGACTACCGGTTGTGGACGTACAGACACCGGAGTACATGCCAGTGAGTTTTTTGCGCATTTCGAGGTAATTGATAGTTCATGGTTCATAGACCATGGTAATATAGTTAGAAGCATTAACTCTCTGCTCCCTTATGACATTGCTGTAAAACGCATTATCCCGGTGCACCACGATGCGCATGCACGGTTTGATGCTACGCTGCGGTCGTATGAGTACCATATCCATTTTAATAAGGATCCTTTTAAACATAATTACTCGTGGCTGGTACGTAACCGCCCTGATCTGGGGTTAATGAACCAGGCAGCAAAGCTGATGATGGATTATACCGATTTTAGCTGTTTCAGTAAATCAAACACCCAAACTTTTACCAACAACTGTAAAATTGCCAATGCCGAATGGATTGATTTGGGTAACAGTATTGTTTTTAAAATATCGGCCGACCGATTTTTACGCAACATGGTAAGAGCCATTGTAGGTACTTTGTTAATGGTGGGCAATAAAGAAATAGTGCCCGAAGCCATGCACGATATTATTGAAAGCAAAAAACGTGGCAACGCCGGAACGTCTGTACCGGCTTGCGGATTATATTTGACGGAAGTGCGATACGCTTTTTTGTGAGATTTCGAATTTCGAATGTTCAATTTCGGATTTATTACGATTAACTTTGCATTCACTAATTCATTCAATCACTAATTCACTCATTAAATAAATGGCCGAAGGCAGCGTTACCGGTAAAGCATTTGATTGGGGCCTGTTAAAACGGGTGATGCATTATGTTAAGCCATATAATGTAACCTTTGTTATATCTGTTTTCCTGACTATTTTTTTAGCGGTAAGCGCCTTGCTACAACCTATCCTGATACAAAAAACGCTCGATAATTATATCCTTGCCAACAACTACAATGGCTTGCTCTTTATGACCGAGCTAATGATAGCGCAACTTGTGATCCAAACTATCGCGCAATATTATCAAACCCATTTAACCAACTCACTTGGCCAATCTGTAATACGCGACCTGCGGATAGATATTTTTAATCATATCACCAGTTTACGCCTAAAATATTTTGACCGCACCCCAATAGGTGTATTGATAACCCGCACGGTATCTGATCTGGAAACTATTGCTGATATATTTTCGGAAGGGTTGATATCTATTATGGGCGATTTGTTATTGGTAATTGCTATTGTAGCATATATGTTAGCCGAGGACTGGAAACTGGCGCTGATAACTTTAATACCCATGCCGTTTTTAATAGCGTCAACCTATGTGTTTAAAGAGGCTATTAAATCATCCTTTCAGGAGGTGCGCACCCAAGTGGCGCATTTAAATACTTTTTTGGCCGAGCATATTTCGGGCATAAGCATTATACAATACTTTGCCCGCGAAGAGCAGGAAATGCGCAAATTTAAAGCCGTAAATTTAAAATATCGCGATGCCAATATACGCTCAAACTGGTATTATTCTATATTCTTCCCGGTGGTGGAGGTATTATCTGCCGTAAGTGTTGGCTTGCTGGTTTGGTATGGTTGTAAACGCATCTTGGCTGATGATCAATTGGCCGCATTATCCGCACACCATAATATTACACTGGGGTTAGTTGTGGAGTTTAACGTATTACTCAACCTGCTGTTCCGCCCCATACGCCAGTTGGCCGATAAGTTCAATACCCTGCAAATGGGCATGGTGGGCGCCGACCGGATTTTTAAGGTTTTAGATACCGACGAAGTAGCTGTTAACAATGGCAAATTAAGGCCCGATAAAATTGAAGGCGATATTGATTTTAAAAATGTTTGGTTTGCTTATAATGATGAGAACTGGGTGCTGAAAGATATCAGCTTCCATGTAAAACCCGGTGAAACACTGGCATTGGTTGGCGCAACAGGCGCAGGCAAATCATCAACCATCAATATTTTAAACCGCTTTTATGAAATTGGCAAGGGCAGCGTTACGGTTGATGGGCATGACATACGCGACTATGATGTTAACTACCTGCGCAGCCAAATTGCTACCGTAATACAGGATGTATTTTTATTTAGCGATAGCATAGCCAATAACATCAGCCTTAATAATGAAAGCATTACCCGCGAACAGATCATAGCCGCTGCAAAAGATGTTGGTGCACATGATTTTATTGAGCGGTTGCCCGGCGGATATGATTATAACGTAATGGAACGTGGGTCTACCCTATCGGCTGGCCAGTCGCAACTGATCTCATTTATCAGGGCTTTAGTTTATGATCCGGCAATACTGGTACTTGATGAGGCCACCTCGTCCGTTGATACCGAAACAGAAGTGCTGATACAAAACGCCATCAACAAATTAATGCAGGGCCGCACAGCTATTGTGATAGCCCACCGCCTGTCAACCATACAAAATGCCGATAAGATAATAGTGCTTGATCACGGTGAAATCAAAGAAATGGGTACCCACCAGCAACTCCTGCGCATCGAGAATGGCTATTACCGCAAATTATACGATCTGCAATTTAACTCAGCGGGGATAGTGAGGTAGTGAATGGTGAGTGGTCAATGGTCAATAGTCAATAGTCATGATCAATCTTTACTGACCATTGACTACTGCCTACTACCAACTCACAACTGCTCACTGACTAATCAGGTTGCACCTGTCCTTTATCCATACCTTTTTCGGCAGGTGGATTTTTAACCGGGTTTACCGGCTGCTCATCATTTTCATGCTTTTTAGCAATGTTACCGCCATGTGGTTCATCAGCAGTATATTGTTCATCCGGTTTATGTACAATGGCCTTATGTCCTTTATCGTTTGGCCTGTCGGTAGGCGTATCAGATGGTGATGGTTTATCTTTTGAATTTGCTGGCTTTGTCATGTTGGATTAACAGATTGTGAGGGGCTTTTGTTTATTGTCTAAACTATGATTTTTAGGATTGAACGATTATAGGATTTTGCCACAGACAGGAATCATAAAATCCTATAATCTTTTAATCCTAGTTAAATATTGTTAAACCTCAACCTTTATATCACCAAAAACATAATAATAACAGATAAACTTTTACCTTTATTCCACAGTTTCTTAATTTCGCCGGGAACTACAAGGTTTAAACAACTTATGGAAGAATTTGAAGCAAGCGAATCAGCTAAAAAAACAAAGACCATTTATATATCTACCGTATTTGGTATAGCTATGGTTTTGTTAATGATAGGGTTGCTGGGGTTAATATTGGTACATGCCAATAACCTTTCGCGCTATGTAAAGGAAAATATTGTACTTAATATTTTTGTGGATGATGCCGCACATGAGGCTGATGTTTTGCAACTGCAAAAGCAACTGGAAACCAACCCCATGATTAAACAAACCCAATACGTAAGCAAAGAACTTGCCGCACGTAATCTGCAAAAGGATCTGGGCGAAGATTTTGTAAAGTTTTTGGGTTATAACCCCCTTTCGCAATCATTGGATGTTTACCTTAACGCCGATTATGCAAACAATGCCGATATATCAAAGTTAAAGGCACAACTACTTAAAAACCCATTAGTTAAAGAAGTTAAATACCAGCAATCGCTGGTTGACCAGATGAACCAGAACCTGACCTCCATAAGCCTTATTATACTGGCATTTGCGGGTATATTTGTAGTAGTATCAGTGGCGTTGATTAATAATACCATCAGGCTGGCTATTTACTCACAAAGGTTTTTAATAAAATCTATGCAGTTGGTGGGCGCAACAAAAGGTTTTATCCGCAAGCCTTTTATTTTATATGGTATATGGCATGGCTTACTGGGCGGTTTAATAGCTGTTATTATTTTGATATGTATGCTTTATCTGGCCGTAAACCAGGTACCTGATCTGGTAATACTGCAAAGCTATGCCGAGTTTGGCTTTATATTCCTGGTAGTTATAGGCCTCGGGGTGTTCATATCGGCATTAAGTACCTATCTAGCGGTTAACAAATTTTTACGTTTAAAAATATATGATCTTTACAGGTAAGGCTGAAAGGTTAAAGGCGAAAGCTAAAAGGTTGTTCCTTGATCATTCGCTAATTCACTCAATCATTAATTCACTCATTAAAAATGGCAAAGTCAACAAGCAATAAAACTACCGATACCCAACCGGTAAAATTTATATTCGATAAAAGCAATTACCGCTGGTTCATCATCAGCATAGCCGTGGTGATACTGGGATTTGTGTTAATGGCCGGCACTACTGATATTTACAGTAACACCAAAATAGTTTTAGCACCCATTGTGGTGTTAACAGGTTTTGGTATCGGATTCTATGCCATACTAAAAAAGCCGGAGGCTAAATAGTGATTGGAGATTAGTTAATCAGTGATTAGTTATAAATCACTGATCAAGTTTCAACTTTAAACCCCTACAACAACTTCAACCCTAATGAATATCATCCATGTAATAGTCCTGGCAATTATTGAAGGGTTTACCGAGTTTTTACCGGTATCATCAACCGGGCATATGATCATTGGCAGTTCATTAATGGGCATAGCCGACGATCCGTTTGTAAAACTGTTTACCATTGCCATACAATTCGGGGCCATATTATCAGTGGTAGTATTATATTATAAGCGTTTTTTACAGTCGTTTAACTTTTATGTTAAACTGTTAATAGCATTTATACCTGCTGTAGTATTTGGATTATTATTTAGTAAAAAGATAGATGCTTTGTTGGAGAGCGCGCTAACTGTTGGCATTACCTTATTTGTTGGGGGTATTATTTTATTATTTGTTGATAAATGGTTTAACCACCCTACAGTTAACCAGGAAAAAAATATTGATAATGCTACTGCGTTGAAGATCGGTTTTTTTCAATGTTTAGCCATGATACCGGGCACCTCACGTTCGGCGGCTACTATAGTTGGTGGTATGTCGCAAAGGCTGAGTCGTACTGCCGCCGCTGAGTTTTCCTTCTTTTTAGCCGTGCCTACCATGTTTGCTGCCACTGCCAAAAAAATGTACGATTTTTATAAAGAGGGCCATGTTTTTACCAGCGATGAGATCAAATTATTGGCTATAGGCAACGTTATAGCCTTTATTGTAGCTATGCTGGCTATAAAAACTTTTATCACCTTTTTGGAGCGCCGCGGGTTCAAACTATTTGGTTGGTACCGTATTATTGTTGGCGCTATCATTATCGGCATCATTTTAAGCGGGCACGATTTAAAGATGGTGTAAACAATGGATAAAGAAATAAAAGATTTTTGGGTACAATTACCCGACGATTTAAAAACTTTGATCAACAAAGCAAAAATAGAACTTGATAACGGAGAATGCATTTCTCATGAGGATGTAATTGCAGAAGTTAAAAAGCGCTACACCAAACTCTCTATTTAGAATATATCCAAATAACGTTTCCCTTAATAGCCTATGCCTTATTGGTTTGAATTTTTGTAAATTCGCCGCAATAGCATAATTGCAGCACTCATACTGCAATTATTAATCCTTTTACGAAAAAAATCAATACAATGGCCTTTGATTTAGATATGATCAAAAATGTTTACAGTCGCCTTAGCGCCCGTGTGGATGCTGCCCGTAAAGCGACAGGTAAGCCCTTAACTTTAACCGAAAAAATATTATATGCCCACCTTTCTGAGGGGGAAGCTAAACAAGCGTTTAGCCGTGGGGTTGATTATGTAGACTTTGCTCCCGACCGTGTTGCCATGCAGGATGCTACTGCGCAAATGGCGTTGCTGCAATTTATGCAGGCAGGTCGCCCGCAGGTGGCTGTACCATCAACCGTACATTGCGATCACTTAATACAAGCCAAAATTGGCGCTGCCGAAGATTTAAGTACGGCAAAAGATGTAAACAAAGAGGTTTATGATTTTCTGGCCTCAGTATCTGATAAATATGGTATTGGTTTCTGGAAAGCCGGTGCAGGTATTATCCACCAGGTTGTTTTAGAGAATTATGCGTTTCCTGGCGGTATGATGATTGGTACCGACTCGCACACACCAAACGCGGGTGGTTTAGGTATGATAGCCATTGGTGTTGGCGGTGCCGATGCCTGCGATGTAATGGCAGGTTTACCGTGGGAACTTAAATTCCCTAAACTTATTGGTGTTAAATTAACCGGAAAATTATCAGGCTGGACATCAGCAAAAGACGTTATATTAAAAGTAGCCGGCATATTAACCGTAAAAGGCGGTACCGGTGCTATTGTTGAATATTTTGGCGAAGGCGCCCGTTCATTATCTGCTACCGGCAAAGGTACCATTTGTAACATGGGTGCCGAAATTGGTGCAACCACTTCGATATTCGGTTACGACGAGAAGCAGGAAGCTTACCTGCGCGGCACAAAACGCGCTGAGATTGCCGATGCTGCCAATGCTGTTAAACAACATTTAACCGGCGATGAAGAAGTTTATGCAAATCCTGAACAATATTTTGACCAGGTAATTGAAATAAACCTGAGCGAACTGGAACCGCATGTAAACGGTCCGTTTACGCCCGATTTGGCGTGGCCTATCTCAAAATTTGCCACTGCAGTTAAAGAGAACAACTGGCCTACCGTACTGGAAGTTGGCTTAATAGGCTCATGTACCAACTCATCTTATGAAGATATTACCCGCTCGGCATCTATCGCGCAGCAGGCTATTGATAAAAATTTAAAGGCTAAAGCTGAGTTTACCATAACCCCTGGTTCGGAACTGGTGCGTTATACTGTTGATCGTGATGGTTATTTAAACACGTTTGATAAAATGGGCGGCGTAGTATTAGCTAATGCCTGCGGCCCTTGTATCGGTCAGTGGGCGCGTCATACCGACGACCCTACACGCAAAAACTCTATCATAACATCGTTTAACCGCAACTTTGCTAAACGTCAGGATGGTAACCCTAATACCCACGCGTTTGTAGCATCGCCAGAAATTGTAACCGCTTTTGCTATTGCAGGCGACCTTACCTTTAACCCGTTAACCGATTACCTGACCAACCAAAACGGCGAACAGGTAAAACTGGACGAGCCACTGGGTATTGAAATGCCGGTAAAAGGCTATGCTGTTGAAGACGCTGGCTACCAGGCACCTGCCGAAGATGGCAGTTTGGTAACTGTAAAAGTTGACCCAAAATCAGCACGTTTACAATTACTTGATCCGTTTGCACCGTGGGAAGGCACTGATATTAAGGGTTTACGCCTGTTAATAAAAGCCAAAGGCAAATGTACAACCGACCATATTTCAATGGCCGGGCCGTGGTTAAAGTTTCGCGGGCATTTGGATAATATATCAAATAACATGCTTATTGGCGCTATCAATTACTTTAATAATAGTGCTGATAGCGTTAAAAACGAGCTTACAGGCGAATATGGCCCGGTACCTGCTACCCAACGCGACTATAAAGCACATGGCATAGGTACAATAGTTGTAGGCGACGAAAATTATGGCGAAGGCTCATCACGCGAGCACGCTGCTATGGAACCTCGCCACCTTGGTGTACGTGCCATACTGGTAAAATCATTTGCCCGTATACACGAAACTAACCTTAAAAAACAAGGTATGCTTGGTATTACCTTTGCTGATAGCAACGATTATGACAAGATACAGGAGGATGATAAAATTGACATACTTGGTTTAACTGAATTTGCCCCGGGCAAACAGTTAACCGTGGTATTGCATCACCATGATGGCACAACTGATTCATTTGCGGTTAACCATACTTATAATGCACAGCAAATTGAGTGGTTTAAAGCCGGCGGTGCATTAAATATCATTCGCAAACAAATGGCTAAGTAAGCTAAAAGCCAAAAGAATAAAGCAGAAAGCCCTTCCATATTTGGAGGGGCTTTTTTTATGGGGTTAAATTGATATATTTGATTAACTGATTTTATTATGATGCGTAAAAAACTACTTTTAGCTGCAGCGTTGCTGCCATTGGGTGTTTATGCCCAAAATAAACCAACCGAAAATCCGCTGCTGGTTCATTCAAATGAACCTATCCAATTTGAAAAATTTACTGCTGCAACTTTAACAGACGCCGTTGATAAAGTTATTGCCAAATGCAACAGCCAGATAAAAGCAATTATTGCCATACCTGTCGGTAAGCAAACCATTAGCAATACTTTAATGGCATTTGATGAGGTAAGCTATAATCTTAGCGATCTCAACGGCAAAGTATATATACCCTCTGCCACTTTTGTTGATAATAAAACCCGCGACGAGGCTAACAAACAATTAGACAGACTGTCTTCCTACAGTTCTGACCTGTATTTAAATGTTGATCTGTATAATGCGCTTAAACGTTTTTCGACATCGCCGGTGGCTAAAACGTTAAACGCTTCGCAAAAAAAATTTTTAAAGGAAAACCTTGTTTCATTTGAGATCAATGGCACCAAACTAAGCGAAGCCGGCAGAAAAGCATTAAAGGCAACTAACGACAAAGTTATATTATATGCCAATCAATTCGATAAAAATATAGCTGAATCAAAAGACAGTATCCGTTTCACCTTAAAAGAACTGCAGGGTGTACCCGAAGCCATAACACGGCCATGGAAACGCGGCGAAAACATGTACATAGTTACCATAAACGGGCCAAACTATATAAACATAATGAAGTATGCCGATGTTGAAAATACACGGCACGCCATGCTATTAAAGTATATGAACAGGGCCTACCCTGCCAGCGTAAAAACTTTAGATAGCCTGTTATACTACCGCAATAAACTGGCCGGGCAATTAGGCTTTAAAACTTATGCCGAATATGCATTGGTACAAAAAATGGCTGCCAAACCATCAAAAGTATGGAGCTTTTTGGATGATCTGCGCGATAAGCTTACCCCATATCTGTCAATTTACACCAACGAGCAACGCGAGATAAAACATAAGCTGCATCCCGAACTTACTGATAGCATATACGCCTGGGATAATTCGTATTACGGCAAAAAACTGTTGGATACCAAATACCAGTTAAATACTGATGAGGTTAAACAATACTTTGAAATGAATAATACCATAAACGGCATGTTTACGGTTTTTCAGAAATTGTTTAACATTAATATAAAAGAAGTAAAGGGCCTGCCGGTTTGGTACTCAAAAGTGAGGAGCTTCGAACTATATAAAGATGGCAAAAAGATGGGCACATTTTTCCTTGACCTGTATCCACGGCCCAATAAATACACACACTTTGAAACTGCAAATATCTCTTTATATCATAAGGCAAACGGCAAAGAGATACTGCCTGTTGGCACATTAATATGCAATTTCCCCGAAGGTACCGCCGAGGAGCCATCGTTACTTACGCATAGCGATGTTATAACCATGTTTCATGAGTTTGGACATTTAATTAATTTCCTGTTGTGCCACCCCACTATTGCATCGCAAAATGCCTTTGCGGTTAAGGGCGATTTTGTAGAAGCGCCATCACAATTTCTTGAAAATTTTTGCTGGAATTATAATGTGCTTAAACTATTCGCCAAAAATTATAAAACAGGTAAGCCTATACCATTATCATTGGTTAACAAAATGAATAAAGTGCGCCTGCTGGGTGTAAGTAATGCCAACATACAGCAGGTATATTATGCCATGATTGATTTTACTTACGAGGACCGCTACAACCAAGTAAAAGAAAAAGGCGCTGTACAGGTGTCAAAAGATCTTTATAAGATTACGCATGCGCCCTTTGCCGAGGGTACACACTTTATTTATGCATTTGATCATTTAAGCGGTTATGGGGCCAATTACTATGGCTACTTATGGTCAAAGGTTTACGCGCAGGACATATTTTCGGTGTTTGAAAAACATGGGGTACTTGACCAGGCTACCGGGATAAAATATCGTAAAACCATCCTTGAAAAAGGCGCTACAGAGGAAGAGAGCGATATGCTTAAAAACTTTTTGGGGCGCAAACCAAATTCAAAAGCATTTTTGCGCTCAATGGGATTAAAATAAATAACTTTTAATTAAAATATACGTATTAAGGTGCAATTACGTTGATACGTATATTTTAAAACATATCATTACATTTACAACTCATATTTATTCCCGGTATTAAATGAGATTAATATTATTTATCTGTTGCTGCGCCTTAACCCTTTCTGCGTCTGCCCAGTTCTGGAAAAAAAAGCAAATCCGTTATCCTCAATTACAGGAACCTGCCCTTTTTACGTCGGCTACAACAATTAGCCCTGCAACTGTAACACTCAGGCCGGATGTGCACCTGTTAACTATACAACACCCAACACCGAGCCTGGATATTGCAGAAGAAATTATAATGAAGGAGGCTAAGCACCACATGCGCTACCGGGAATATGCCGATGCAAGCTATAGTTTTACTGATCTGGCGCATTTGTATGTAATAGCTCATCGTTTTTCAGAAGCTAAGTGGTTTTTATTGCAAAGCAATAATATATCAAAACAACAAAATAATGATAAGCTAACCGTAGCAAATTTAATTGACCTTGCCGGTATTAAAGCTTCAATTGGTGAACTTGCATTAGCACGCACTGACCTGAAAGAAGCACATGATTTGGCCGTAGTAAAAGGCATGAACGAAAGCCTAAAGCAAGTTGAGCAAAAAACAAACGAAATAGAATTGCAGCATACGCTTGGTTTTACCAGAACGGGTTTACGCTATGCAGCAACTGTTGAAGCCGAAAAAAACGCCAAAAAATAACAATACCCAATTTATTACTGTTATACAGCGTTTAAAAACTGTAAAATTTTATTGTAATATTCTTATTTCTAAATAATAAGGCAGGCTTTTTGCCAGTTTGTTTGTTACATTAGCAAACTATTGTATACTATAATTGATGTACGCTATTCCTGATTTAAACAAAGTAAAAGATATGTTGAAGCGATTTTATACTGTGTTGGTGCTTGGCGCCGCACTTGCATGTAATGCTGCCCCCTCAAAGCCCATAAAAGTAGAAGGTTCAACCAATATTGAACCTACCGAACAGCAAAGCACGGTATGCCGTACAGTAGCACAAATTATTTCGACATCAAACTATAAAAGAGTACCTATTGATGATTCATTATCAGCAGTAATTTTTGATCGTTACCTTAAAAGCCTTGATGAAACCCATATTTATTTAACCGCTGCCGATGTTGGCGATTTTAATAAATACAAGCTTACGCTTGATGATGACATTAAATCAGGCAATCTGGCAAATGTATTTTACATATTCAACATTTTTCAGAAAAGGCAGATAGACCATATTAAATATGAGCTTGCCCAGTTAAATAAAACTTTTGATTTTACCCAGAATGACAATTTTACCTATGACAGGGAAAAACTTCCCTGGGGTACTGAGGCCGAGTTGGATAGCTACTGGGCCAAGCGTGTAAAATATGATATGCTTAACCTTCAAATAGCCAAAAACGATATGGCTAAAAACAAGGAGACATTAACCAAACGGTACGAAAACCTTTTATCGCAATTAAATAAGCTGTCAAATGACGATGTGTTTCAAATTTTCATGACCGAGTTTACCGAGGCTATTGACCCGCATACGGCTTACTTAAACTCATCAAACACTGCACAGTTTAATATTGAAATGTCGCGCTCATTAGAGGGGATCGGCGCTACGCTTACCACTAAAAACGAATACATCACCATTACTTCATTAGTACCCGGCGGCCCTGCTGATAAAACCCACCAGGTTAACACCGGCGACCGTATTATTGGTGTAGCACAGGGTGCTGATGGCGAATTTCAGGATATTATAGGGTGGCGCATTGATAACGCTATTAAACTGATACGCGGCGCAAAAGGCACTATTGTAAAATTGAAGATATTACCGCAAGGCAAAACCGCTGCTGACAAACCATCAATTATTGAAATTGTACGCGAAAAGGTTATTTTACAAGATCAGTTAGTTAAAAAAGAAACCCGTACCTACAACAGCAACGGTAAAACATATAAAATAGGCATTATAAATGTACCTGCATTTTATAATGATGCCCGTTCGGGTGTGAGTAATTATCATAGCACTACACGCGATATGAAGCTGGTGCTTGACTCGTTAAGACGCGAAAATGTAGATGGCATAGTGGTTGACCTGCGCGAAAACGGCGGCGGCTCATTAGCCGAAGCAATATCACTTACGGGTCTGTTTATTAAAACCGGCCCCGTTGTACAGGTGCGCGAACCGGAAAATATTGAGGTTGATGCTGATGAAGATCCATCTGTAGCATACAGCGGGCCAATGGCGGTGTTAGTTGATCGTTTCAGCGCATCCGCTTCCGAAATATTTTCAGGCGCTATACAGGATTACGGTCGCGGCTTAATCATTGGCACACAAACTTATGGTAAAGGGTCGGTACAAAGCCCTATTGACCTTGACAGGGTGATCGCATCATTTGGCGATAGGCTGGCTAATGCCGTACGGGGCCGTGCAGTAGCAATTAACGGACAAAACACTTATGGCCAGTTAAACCTTACCATCGCCAAGTTTTACCGCATAAGCGGCGGCTCAACCCAGCATAAAGGCGTAATTCCTGATATTCAGTTCCCGTCTACCATCCCATTGGATAAATATGGCGAGGATACAGAACCATCGGCAATGCCTTATGATGTGATACCAAAAAGCGATTATACTAAGGTTGCTAACCTTGCACCTATAATACCGCAGCTAACCAAACAGCATGAGCAGCGCATGGCCAGCAATGTAAATTACAAGTTATTGCTGGAAGATATTGCCGATTATAAAAAGAGCGAAAAAGAAAAATCAGTTACTTTAAATGAACAGCAGCTTAAAAAGCAACGCGATGCAGACGAGCAAAAAACATTTGAACGCGACAATATGCGCAGGGTAGCCTTAGGTTTACCGGCGTTAAAAAAAGGCCAGCCAAAACCTAAAAAAGAAGACCTTGACTTCCTGAAATTTGAAGCAGGGCAAATTTTGGTTGATTATATGAATCTTGGCGATAAATATACCCGTATTAACAATGTACCAATAAATCAACGTGTTACTACTGCACCGGTAACAAATCCGCGTATTAATGTACGTCACTAAAATATTGATATCATCTTAAAAAAGATCCCGGCCCCGTCCGGGATCTTTGCGTTAAAACCAATTCTGTTTATTAAGGTTATTCAGATATGGCCCAACAACAGTTGCTTGAGTTTACTGATAGAGGCATATACTGTGCTAAAGGGAAGTTTTATATTGACCCCTGGAAACCTGTTGATGATGCCGTAATAACCCATGCCCACTCGGATCATGCCTATTGGGGGCATAAACACTATCTGGCGCATCATTTATCAAAAGAGATATTACTTTACCGGCTGGGCGATATCAAGCTGCAAACCATTGGTTATGGCGAAAGCATGAATAAAAATGGTGTAAGCGTTTCCTTATATCCTGCAGGACATGTAATTGGTTCGGCACAGGTACGGGTTGAGTACCAGGGAGAAGTTTGGGTAGTATCAGGCGATTATAAAACCGAGGATGATGGCGTATGCACCCCTTTTGAGCCGGTAAGGTGCCATCACTTTATATCTGAATGTACCTTTGGCATGCCCGTTTACCAATGGAAGCCGCAGGCTCAAATTTTTGAAGATGTAAATACCTGGTGGCGTACAAATGCGGCTAATAATGTAGCTACTGTTATTGTGGGCTATGCGTTAGGGAAATCGCAACGCATACTGCAACATCTTAATCTATCTATTGGTAAAGTTTATACACATGGCGTAATTGAAAACACCAATGAGGCCCTGCGGCGCAATGGCATAATACTTAACCCAACCACTCGTATAACGCCTGATACGCCAAAAGAAGAAATACGCAAGGGCATAATCTTAGCGCCCCCATCAGCAATAGGTACGCCGTGGATGCGCAAGTTTAACCCGTATAGCTTTGGCTATTGTTCAGGCTGGATGGCCATCCGCGGAGCAAAAAGAAGGCGCGCTGCCGATAGAGGGTTTGTATTATCAGACCATGCCGATTGGGACGGGTTAATAAGCGCCATTGACGCCACAGATTGCGAAAAGGTATATTTAACCCATGGCTATACGGCCACATTTACCCGTTACCTGAACGAGATTGGGTTTGATGCTCACGAGGTGCATACTTTATATGGTAATGACGAAGCGGATGAGTTGATGGCACAGCCCATTGTGGATGAACCAGCAACTGATGAAGATTTGAAGGAGGATGCATCATGAAAGCCTTTGCCCAACTCTTTCTCTCGCTTGACGAAACCAACAAAACCAATGAAAAGGTTAAGGTTTTAAAAGATTATTTTAACAGCGTACCCGATACGGATAAAATGCACATGCTGGCCCTGTTTACCGGTCGCAGACCAAAACGCATTATCAATGCTACCCAGGTACGTACCTGGGCAACAACGGTAACCAATGTTCCCATCTGGCTGTTTGAAGAAAGCTACCATGTAGTGGGCGACCTTGCCGAAACTATGGCATTGCTTATGCCTCAAAATACCACCAGCGGCAACAGCAAAACCCTAACTGAATGGATAAACGAGCTAAATATACTCGGCGAAAAAAACGAAGACGAGCGTAAACTATGGCTCATTGATTCGTGGGCGATGCTGGATACCCAGGAGCGGTTTGTGTTTAATAAACTGCTTACCGGAAGTTTTAGGGTTGGGGTATCGCAAAACCTGGTTATTAAAGCGCTGGCTGATATAACCAAACTGGATGCTGCAACGCTTACCCACCGTATTATGGGCAATTGGATGCCCGAAAGTTATACTTACGAGCAGTTAATACAAGTACAGGGCGCAGCCGATGATATATCGCGCCCTTATCCCTTCTTTTTAGCTTATCCGATACAGGAAACATCCGAGAAACAAAAATCGGCAGATGAATTGAAAACGTCATTAGGTGATGCGGCCGATTGGCAAGCAGAATGGAAATGGGATGGTATACGTGCGCAACTCATCAATC
>JAICMD010000313.1 GCA_025929405.1 Mucilaginibacter sp.
ATCGCCCACCGTTTATTCATATCTTTGTTGCTTAAAACAGTAAATATAGATAATGGGTTATTATAACGGTTATTTTTACTGTCAAAAAAACTAACATATCCTGATGGAAATTTTTGCTTTGGGCGAAGGCTCGTACTCAGTTGATGTCTCTAAAAAATTTATCCCATTTGACCCTCAGACAGATAACGCAAAGGACAGGCCCGGATCATTATTTATACATGTAAACCCGTTTCTGGTTAAAACCTCAACAGATCTTATTTTGCTGGATACTGGCTTAGGATATAAAGATACCCGCGATGAGCTTTATCTTCATCAGCATATACGCAACGCAGGGTTTGAACCGGATGACGTTACCCTGGTACTGATGTCGCATCTGCATTATGATCATTCGGGCGGTTTGGTGGTTGAGCGAGGCGGGAAGCTTGTGCCCAGTTTTCCAAATGCAATTCACGTAATGCAGCGCAATGAGTGGGAATTTTCGCTTACAGGCAAATCATCATCATATCACATAGAAATTTTTGAAGCGCTTAAAAGCCTTAAAAAACTTGATCTGGTTGATGGATCAGGCGAATATAAACCCGGTATTCGTTATGAATTATCAGGCGGGCATTGTCCTTATCACCAGGTTTTTTGGCTACAGGATGGCGATGACAAGTGTTTTTTTGGCGGTGACGAACTACCCGAACCAGAACAGTTGATACGTAAATTTATTGCTAAATATGATTATGATGGCCGCAAAGCCATGCAGCTACGCGAAGATTACGGAAAAATAGCCGCCAGCGAAAACTGGACCTGTTTATTTTATCACGCTAAATCAATTACAGTAGGTAAAGTAGCTTATACAGACGATCATTTTAACGTATCGGCTGTTTAAAGCGCCGGGGTTGTACCTTCCAGCATTTCTCTTATCTTTTCAACGCTTAGCGGTTTTGATATGAAATTTTTTACCAGTGGGTAAGAGCGCGCCTTGCTGATATCGTTACTAAACACAGATGATGAGATAATAAATATTTTGCATTTGCCGGCAGCATCAATGTTAAGGCGTTTATATTCTTCCAAAAACTCCCAGCCATTCATAATTGGCATATTTATATCCAACAAAATAAAGTCGGGCAGCTTCTCCGGAGCGTTTTTTTGAAGAGCGGACAACTCCTCAATGGCCAGTTTACCATTTAAACAAGCTGATATTTCCGCGTCAGCCAAAGCCTTTTTAATTAACTTAATAGAAATAAAGTTGTTTATTTCATCATCGTCAATTAATAAAATATGTACCGGGCGTGTTTCTGTATTCATATTTTGCCTTATACGCAATCTCTTTTTAAAGGTTACTTCTAAAAGTTGTACAGCTTAAAAATATTTACTTATCTAAAGTAATAAGTTTTTATTATAACTCATAATCACGCTCAATTTTACAAATCCTTACTTTATAATTGGTGTACCATTTTTCGCGGCCATATTGCTGTGCAAGCGTATGCCGGGCATTCGCTTTCCAACTTTTTATTGCCTCCAAACTTTGCCAGTATGAAACAGTAATACCGGTTTCATTACGTGCCGACTCAACACCTAAAAAGCCATCCTGTGTAGTAGCTAATTTAAACATCTCGTCAGCCATATTATTATATCCATCATCAACACCTGTACGTATTGAAGTAAATATAACAGCAAAATAAGGTGGCTTAGGCGTATTGGCTATCATGAGTGATTACCTCTGCACAAGTTAAAGTATTTTTTTAAATAAACCTATACCTCCGCCAATTGCCTCAAATACATTTGTATGGTATTTTCCAATCCGTAATATAAAGCATCACTTATTAAGGCATGCCCAATACTAACCTCCTGAAGGCCTGGAATGTTTTGGGTAAAATATTTTAAGTTGTGCAGGTCAAGATCATGCCCGGCATTTAGACCCAATCCTGCTTTTTGTGCAACCCGGGCAGCTTGTATATATGGTGCTATGGCCTGTTCTTTATTTTGATGATACTGATATGCATACGCCTCGGTATATAATTCAATTCTATCGGTTCCTGTTGTTGCGGCAGCTTCAACCATTGCGGGCAGAGGGTCAACAAAAATGGATACGCGTATGCCTGCATTTTTAAATACGGCTATCATATCCTTTAAATATTGCTGGTTCTTAATAGTATCCCAACCATGATTTGAGGTTATTTGTCCTAAGGCATCCGGCACCAGGGTTACCTGCGCGGGCTTATTGGCCAATACCAGATCAACAAACTTTTGCTCCTGGCAATTCCCTTCGATATTAAACTCGGTGGCGATTATCTTTTTAAGTTCGAAAACATCATTATAGCGTATATGCCTTTCATCAGGGCGCGGGTGTACGGTAATGCCCTCGGCACCAAAGCGCTCGCAATCCAAAGCAACCTGTACCAAATTAGGGTTGTTGCCGCCGCGCGAGTTACGCAACGTGGCTATTTTATTAATGTTTACTGAAAGGCGAACCATAAGTTATGTGTTTTTGTAAAGCAAAATTAAAAAACTTAACAGTTAGCCAAGCGGATAGTTGTATTTTGCAGTAAATGGTCCAATTTAATAAAACGCGGATAGCCCCGACACCAAGCGGATATTTACACGTAGGTAACGCCTTGTCTTTTTTAACAACCGCGGGACTTGCTAAAGAGACGGGGTCGTCAATATTATTACGGGTTGATGATATGGACCAGCAGCGCGTTAATGAAGCTTATTTGCAGGACATTTTTGATACGCTTAATTTTTTACAGATAGATTGGGATGAAGGGCCACGAGATGTGGATGAGATAAAAAACCGTTGGTCGCAATTGCACCGGTTGGATATTTATAAAGCCTTATTGGATCAATTAAGACAGAAAAACGCAGTTTATGCCTGTCAATGCTCGCGAACACAAATAGCAAACTGCAATTGCGCCGCATTAAATTTATCGCTTGACCAGCCCGATGCAAGCTGGCGATTACGCACCAATAGCGAAAAATCAATCAAAATTAAAACATTGGAACAAGGGATAATTGAAACCCGGTTGCCTGTTGACATGAAAGGTTTTATTGTGCGTAAAAAGGATGGCTACCCGGCTTACCAGCTAACCTCATTTGCCGATGACCTTCACTTTGATATCGACCTGATCGTTCGTGGGCAGGATCTTTGGCAATCCACCATCGCGCAGCTTTACCTGGCGGATGTTTTAGGGGCGGATGATTTTAAAAACACAACCTTTCATCATCACGAATTAGTTATGGGTAATGAGGGCAAAAAGCTTTCCAAATCAGCGGGTGATACTTCCATTAGATATTTGAGGGAGAGTGGATTCGCTTTGCGATATATCCATGAAAGGCTATCTTTAATTTAAACCTTATTAATATGAGAATTAAAAAAATCCAATTAAAAGAATATAAACGATTTTTTGATTTAACAATTGACTTAGGAGATAATCCTAAA
>JAICMD010000259.1 GCA_025929405.1 Mucilaginibacter sp.
CGGTCAGTCGGTAAATACAACCTACTCTGCAGTGCGTTTAACGCACTTACCAACCGGTATTGTAGCGCAATGCCAGGATCAAAAATCGCAATTAAAAAACTACGATAAGGCCTTACAGGTATTACGTTCACGGGTTTACGAAATGGAGCTGCAAAAGCACCTGGAAGAAACCTCTAAAAAGCGTAAAACTATGGTTTCTACCGGTGATAGGTCGGCTAAGGTGCGTACCTATAATTATCCTCAAGGGCGCTTAACCGAACACCGCATTGGCTTAACTATTTATAACCTTCCGGGTGTAATGAACGGCGATATACAAGAAATAATGGAAGCCCTGCAGTTTGCCGAAAATGCCGAAAAGCTAAAAGAAGGAACTGTAATATAAATACAGTTTACTGAACCTATAGCAGGAAGTTTAACAGCTTTAGGTGGTAAAGCGTTTTAATCTATAAATTAAAAAGTATTCGGGCCTTTTTCATCTTAATTTCATAAAGCCACATTACTTTAGCCACTATTACAGGTAACAGATAATCATACCTGTAATTATAGGTTAATTTAATATTTGAATTATGCTGGCTGTTCAAAAATCATCAATAGGTAATAATTTAACCATTTTCAGGCACGCTGCCAGGTTAATGGGCGATAATTTTGAGATAAGCGTGGTGGCTAATGATGCATTACAGGCTAGTGAATGTATAAATTTAGCTATCAGCGAAATTACCCGGGTAGAAAAACTGCTGAGCGCGTTTAATGACGAAAGCATCATTAATCAGATTAATCGTAAGGCAGGTATAAGCCCGGTAAAAGTTAGCTCCGAAATTTTTAACTTGATAAACCGCTGCCTTCAAATTTCAGACCTTACCCATGGTGTGTTTGATTTAACTTACTCTACATCTGATAGCAATTGCGTACGCGATATTGATATTGAAACGGGTTCAGATACACATACTAAAATTGTAACCATCTGTTCCAACTATAAAAAAGTTGAAGTAAATGCGCTTGATTGCACCGTGTTTTTGAGCGAAAAAGATATGCGTATTGGTTTTGGAGCCATTAGTAAGGGCTACGCTGCTGATAGGGCAAAATATATTTTACAAATGGCGGGGATAACAGGCGGTGTAATTAATACAGGAGGCGATTTGTTGACCTGGGGTTTACAACCTGACAACACCCCGTGGACTATTGCAGCAGCCGACCCGGAGCAGCAAGGCAAACCTTATGCTTATACAAATATTAGCAATATGGCAATTGCTACATCAGCCAATACCGAAAAATATGCTGCTTTAAACGGTGCTACAGATACCATTGACCCTAAAAACGGTTTTATAGTAAGCGATGTTACCAGTGTAAGCGTTTTAGCGCCAACTGCTGAGTTTGCTGATGCAATGGCTACACCGGTAATGGCTATGGGCGTTAATGGCGGGCTTTATTTAATAAATAAGCTAAACCAAATTGGTTGTGTAATTATTGACGACCACAAAAGGGTTTATACCTCAAAGGATATAAATATAACCGAATAATAAAACGGTTATTAGTGTTAAATACCCCTGTTATACTTTTCGCTGATTTTATAATTTTACAGTAAATAAATTTACAGTTGTATAATTACAACTGTTTTTTTATGTAGTCGAAAAAAAATTAATACTTAAAATAATCAGCAGTTTTTTAATAACTATTCTTTTCAATGCATAAGCGGTTTGTATATATTGTTCTGTTATTGATATTTGCACAATGCATACCAATTGCCGCAAAAGCTGTTGCAAACCTGTATAGGTTTGCCCCTGCAATTTATACCCCTGCTTATAAATTAATGGCAATAGATACATTGATAAAAAAACAAAAACAACAACAGGAGGACGAAAAGAAAAAAATTAAAGAAATTTCGAAAGCGAAAAGACAGGTAAAGCCCGAAAAGATTGATGATGACGCAGCACAGGGAACGGTTGCGGAGCCTAAGCCTAAACGCCTGCGCAGGCCGGAAGGATTGGAGCGCCCACCTGAAATTCCGCGAAGAAATGAAAATTAGCAAATACCCCATGACAATGAAATATCTGCATGTTTTAATTTTTGCTGTAATTTTTGTACCTGTTAAGCTTATGGCTATTAACAGGAATATAATTTCTTTACCTGTTTACCATGCCCTGGCCGATACAGATTCGGCAGTACGTAAAAAATCCATTGCAGTAGGTATAAATTATGGCAGCGATGCCATGTTTTTTGGTCGCACGGGGCCTATAAAATATCCGTACATGTCAACCAATGTAATATATAACACCAAGCAAGGTTTTTTTGCTTATGGTTCGGCCTTACGGTTATTGGGCTACCGTACCCTGGTTGATGAAATAGATGTGGGCGGTGGCTATTATTATCATTTTACACCTAAGTTATCAGGAACCATAAGCTACACGCACTTTATATTTAATAAGGAAGAAAGAGTTATCGAATCGGCATCGGCGCATGATATCAACTTTAAAAATACCTACAACTGGGGCTTGTTTAAATCAAGCGCTACTTTAGATTATCTGTTTGGCAAAGCTTCCGATTTTTTTGTTACCATAAATGCAGCCAAATATTTTGAAACTGATTGGAACGTTTTTGATGATAAAGACTATCTGAGCTTTAACCCCGGTGTAAGTTTAATTGTAGGTACACAAAACTTTGTTCAAAGATACTCGGTAGAGCATGAGGACAGGATTGCGCTGAATAATATAATTATACATGGTACTGGTCAACCTAATCCTTATAATAACGGGCGCTTTAACGCGCTTAACTACAGCTTTAAAATACCTGTTGCTTACAACAGGCCGCATTATACTTTTGAGTTTTCCTATAAATATTCTATCCCTGTAAATGTGGAGGGGGCTTTGATGAATAAACGTGAAAGTTTTTTTAACTTAACCTTTTACTATGTTTTTTTTAAATAGGTAAATGAACGTTTTAATTATTGAAGATGAAAAAGCGTTAGCGCATGAGTTGGATCTGTTTTTAACCAACTATAACTACAAATGCGAGATATGCCATGATGGCGCGTCTGCTTCCGAAAAAATTGGGGTTAATTTATATGATTTTATATTGATAGACCTTGGTTTGCCTGATTATGATGGCTTGAATTTATTAAAGGAAACAAAAAATAACAACCCCGACGCGGTATGCATAATTTTAACCGCCCGTGCCGAGGTGTACGATCGTATTAAGGGCCTTGATTTGGGTGCTGACGATTATTTACCTAAACCGTTTTCGTTATTGGAACTGCATAGCCGCATGCAAGCCATAATACGACGTAAGTTTGGCTTAAAGCAAAATATTGTTGAGCTTGACGGGTTTATAATAAACCTTACCGAACGTACTATCAGCTATCAGAATAATGAGATAAGCAGTATCACAAAAAAAGAATTTGACTTAATAGCCTATCTCATCCTGCATAAAAACCGTACGTTAACACGTACCCAGTTAAGCGAACATATTTGGGGCAGTATAGTTAATAACGATTACGACTCCAACTATATTGATGCACATATAAAAAACATACGTAAAAAACTAAACGTATATGCACAGCCCGATTGGTTGGAAACTGTGCGCGGCCTGGGCTATAAAATAAAAATTAATACATAAACAGTTGAGACTTAAAACCAAACTTACGCTGTTTAATGCCATTTCAAAACTGGTTATAGTTATATTTTTTGTATTGCTGCTGCCCGTTGTTATTAAAAATATTAACGAAAGCTTTATTGATAATAAACTGCGCAAGCAAAAGGACAAAGTACTTGATATTATAAAAAAATCGGGCGTTGACGAAAATTTATACGCCACCTACTCGCCGCTAAAGGAAGAGTATTATAGCCTGGATGTTGATAGTATAAATGAGGACCTGGATACCATAAAAAATGAAAAGCGGAAGATAGAAGGTGATACTATAGAGTACCGGATACTTAGCCATAATTTTAAAACAGGCAATAAAAATTACTTATTGGAAATAGGCAAAAGCGCAGATACTATTGGCGAAACTACCTCGCCTTTGCAAAATATAGCCTTCCAGATATTGGTAGGTATGATATTACTTACCATACTGGCTGATCAATTATACACTAACCACCTGCTGCGGCCCTTGGGGCAAATTATAAAAACCAAGCTGATAGGGCGCAAGTTTCCAAACTTTGGTTCGTATGTGGAGGTAAAAACCAGTACGTCTGATTTTCAATACCTGGATATCAGCATTCATAAAATGGTGGAAACCATTGAGCAAACTTTTCAAAAAGAACGTGAGTTTATCTCCAACGCATCGCACGAGTTAATGACCCCGATATCTATCCTGCAATCAAAAATTGAAAACATGTTTGAGCAGGAGGATATTGCCGACGATATAAAGGTGCGTTTACTGGAGATGCAGAAAATATTGAACCGTTTAAAAAGTATCACCAAAACATTGCTGCTGATATCGCAAATTGAAAACGAGCAGTTTTTAAAGGAAGATACAATTGGCGTTATTGATATGCTTCAGCAAATACAGGATGAAATATCGGTACGGCTGCAGGATAAAAATATTACTTATACGGCTGATGTTCCCGCTAACTGGATATTTGTTAGTGTAAATAAGTTTTTACTGTTTAACTTATTTTTTAATCTTATTAATAACGC
>JAICMD010000168.1 GCA_025929405.1 Mucilaginibacter sp.
GAATGATATGCGCAAAGAGGAGTGGATTGATGTGCATAACTTCCGCGCCCAGAAATATGGCAACGAACTGCATATTGATTGCCACGTAACATTACCAAATTATTTCGACCTTAACCGGGTGCATGAGGAAGTATCATTAATAGATAAGCTGATTAATCAAAAAGTAACAAAAACCGAATTATTTATACATGCTGATCCGTGTTTGCCTTATTGCTGCCACTACTGCAGCATGCCAAATTGCCCTATACGCAGTGAAGCCAAAACCGAGCATATTGAATGGACGATGGACAGGGTAATACGCAACAAAAAACACTTTGAGTAATGGCAATATTTAATGTACGCGCTTATGGTTTGCTGATAAACGAAGTTAACCAGCTATTAATTACCGACGAAAAAGAATATGGCCGGCAGTTTACCAAGCTGCCGGGTGGAGGCGTTGAGTATGGCGAGGGATTGATAGATTGCTTAAAACGTGAGTTTTTGGAAGAATGTGATGCTGATATAGAGGTGCTTGAGCATTTTTACACTACTGATTTTTTTGTAAAATCGGCCTTTGGCGATTCGCAGATCATTAGCGTTTATTACATGGTACGAGCAACGTCTCCGTTAAATTTAAATGTAAAGATTGTTCCTTTTGATTTTGATGGTGAGGGAGAAGTGCTGCAATCTTTCCGTTGGGTAAACATTGATGATTTGGCACCTGAAGATATGACCTTCCCGATAGACCAGCACGTAGTAAAACTTTTAAAAGGAATAGTATGAATTTAACTGAAAGGGATTTAAAAGTTATCTGGCACCCCTATACCCAAATGAAAACTGCTTTGCCGCCTATACCTATAGTACGGGGCGAGGGTGCCTGTGTTTATGACGAAAACGGCAAAAAATATATTGATGCTGTATCATCATGGTGGACTAATATACATGGACATGCGCATCCATATATCGCCAAAAAAGTAGCAGAGCAATTATTAGAACTGGAACATGTGATTTTTGCCGGGTTTACCCACCCCGGCGCGGTTGAACTGGCTGAAAGGCTGCTGCAAATATTGCCGGATAATCAGCAGAAGGCGTTTTATTCTGATAATGGTTCAACAGCGGTTGAGGTGGCTTTAAAAATGTGCCTGCAATACTGGCACAACAAAGGCGAAAACCGTACTAAAATATTAGCGTTTAAAAATGCCTACCACGGCGATACCTTTGGCGCTATGGCCGTAAGCGGGCGCAGTGCCTTTACGGCCGCGTTTGATTCGTTACTTTTTGATGTAGAGTTTATTGACTTGCCAAGTGATCAAAACATCCAAAATCTCAAATCTCAAATTTCAGATCTGAAATCTCAATTAGCCTGTTTTATTTTTGAACCACTTGTACAGGGTTCGGCAGGGATGATCATGTATAAGCCTGAGCATTTGGATGAGTTAATGGCCTATTGCCGCAAAGAGGATGTATTACTGATTGATGACGAGGTATTTACCGGTTTTGGCCGTACAGGTAAGCCATTTGCGTGCAACCATGTAACTACCCAACCTGATATTATGTGCTTTTCAAAAGGATTGACAGGTGGTACAATGGCGCTTGGGCTAACTACGTGTACGCAGGATATTTTTGATGCTTTTTTATCAGACGATAAATTAAAAACGCTTTTCCACGGGCATTCATTTACGGCCAACCCGGTGGCTTGCGCGGCAGCCCTGGCGAGTATGGATATTTTTTTGCAATCATCAACAACCGAAAATATAAAGCGGATTGAGGGAAGGCACAAGGAGTTTGGTTTGAAGATAAAAGATCACCCTAAATTAAAAAGTGTGCGCCAAACGGGTACTATCATAGCTATGGAATGGCAAACCGGTGATAATACATCGTACTTTAGTTCATTGCGAGATAGATTGTATACTTATTTTTTGGATGCAGGAATAATTTTAAGGCCATTAGGTAATATTATTTACATTTTACCCCCGTATTGCATTACCAACGAGGAGTTGAATTACATTTACAGCAAAATTGAGCAGGCGCTTGAGGAAATATAATTATGCAATTAACCAACATACTACCAACTATAATAGCCGATAACCAATTACATGCCCGGTGGCTTAATACGTTATCGTTAATGGAAAATACCGGGGCACGTAAAATATCGGCGAGCGAAGATCCGGTTACGGTAACTTATATCATACTAAAACACGCCGCAGAGGAACACCGCCATGCTTTCTATCTTAAAAAGCAGATAGAAAAGACAGGTAAGGATGTATGCCCAACTTATAGTGATGAATACCTGGTAGCACCATCATACAGTAAATATTATTTGAATATGCTGGATGTTGAGGTGAGCCGTTATTTAAAAAGGGAACTGAACCTGAAAGGTGCCGAATTACGATTTGCCGCCTATTTACTGGTAACTTATGCCATCGAAGTTCGTGCCGATGAACTTTACCCGGTATACCAGGAAGCTTTGGAAAATGCAGGCAGCAAGGTTAATGTTAAATCGATTATACTAGAAGAAGAAGGGCATCTGGAGGAAATGATCAACCAGCTTCAAAATTTCTCACCAATTTGGCAGCAACATGCCGATAAAGCGGTTGAAATAGAAGCACGCTTATTTAACCAATGGGTTGTTGAACTGGGTAAAGAGGTTAATTAGAAGTTTTATTTAAAAGCTGACTCGGGTTGGGAGTCCAATTCGGTGTAAAAAATACGACAAATTTGCTTGCGGGAGGTGCGCAACAGTTCCGCACCTCCGGAGCGGAGTTCTTTACATTATTTTTGTTACCGACATTTAACCCCGATGGGGTTGTTGGACCGTATATTAAAATTTGCTACTAAAAGCAGCTCCGGTAGGAGTCCAATATCGGTAGGAAAGTCCAATATCGGTAAAAAATAAGATCAGATCAGTGTGCCGTAGGTACGCAACAGTTCCGCACCTCCGGAGCGATATGTTTTACACCATCTTTTATTACCGACATTTAACCCCTACGGGGTTGTTGGCCGGATATTAAATTTTCTACTAAAAGCAGCTCCGGTAGGAGTCTAATATCGGTAGCAAAAAAATGCGACAAGATTTGCGTATCGTAGATACGCAACGGTTTCGCACCTCCGGAGCGATATATTTTATATGATATTAGTTACCGACATTTTAACCCCGGTGGGGTTGTTGGCCGGATATTAAATTTTCTACCAAAAGCAGACTCCGGTAGGAGTCTAATATCGGTAGCAAAAAATATGTTTTACATTATCTTGGTTACCGATATTTAATCCCAATGGGATTGTTGGCATTTGTTGTCGGAAATGCTTTAACGTTGTTTTAACAACAACTCTGCAATTGCAATATCTTCGGGGAAGGTTATTTTGATGTTTTGATAACTGCCCTCTAAAATATGGATAGGTTCGCCTGTGGCTTCAACCACACTTGCATCGTCGGTAAATCCTGTATTAAACGGCTGCTCATAAGCTTTTTTTAGCTGGGCATATTGAAACGTTTGCGGAGTTTGCACAAGATATATTTCATCGCGTAATAAACTTGATGACGCATTATCCCTAACCTGTCTTATCGAATCGCGGCTTTTAACAGCCGTTACAGCATTGCCTAATGTTTTGGCCTGTTTGTAGGTATTATCAATTATAGTAGTGCTGGTTAATGGCCTTACAGCATCCTGTATAGCAATGACAGCATTTTCATCATTTATAGCATTCAAGCCATTTTTTACCGAATGGAAACGTGTTTCGCCTCCATTGACTAATTGGTGGGGGATGGTAAAATTATATTCATCGCACAATTTTTTCCAATAACCATGTGCATCCGCAGGGATAACTAAAATGATATTCGGTTTGGAGGCGGAGTTATAAAAAGCCAGTATAGTATGCATCAAAACCGGCAAGCCATTCAGCAATAAAAACTGCTTGGGTATTGCAGATTGCATCCTGCTGCCGGAACCACCGGCTACTATTATAGCATAATTTTGGTCATTGGTCATTAAGTCATTAAGTCATTATATGACTATCTTTTAAGCTAATCTAACAAATAAACCAATGACTTAATGACCCAATGACTAAATGATTAACATAGCATCGCCATAGCTGTAAAAGCGGTATTTTTCTTTTATAGCTATTTCGTACGCGTTCATTACATTTTCGTAACCGCCAAACGCCGCTATCATCATTAATAATGTTGATTCGGGTGTGTGGAAGTTGGTTATCATTGAATTAGCAATGCTAAAATCATACGGCGGGAAAATGAATTTGCTGGTCCAATCGTTAGCGGCTTTCAATGTTTTATTGGCAGATACTGCCGATTCAATGGTACGCATTGATGTAGTACCAACAGCACAAACGCGTTTTTTACGTTCAATAGCTTTGTTTACAATATCAGCTTGTTTTTGCTCAATTATAAACTGCTCCGAATCCATTTTGTGCTTAGTCAAATCCTCAACCTCAACCGGGCGGAATGTACCTAAACCTACATGCAGGGTAACTTCGGCAAAGTTAACGCCTTTAAGCTCCAGGCGTTTCATTAGCTCGCGGCTAAAGTGTAAGCCGGCAGTTGGGGCGGCAACGGCGCCTTCGTGTTTAGCAAATATGGTTTGGTAGCGCTCTTTATCTTCTTCGGTAGCTTTGCGTTTAATGTATTTAGGCAGCGGGGTTTCGCCCAGTATCTCCACATTACGGCGGAACTCTTCGTCAGTACCATCAAACAGGAAGCGTATGGTACGGCCGCGAGAGGTGGTGTTATCTACAACTTCGGCAATCAGCAAATCATCATCGCCAAAATATAGTTTGTTACCTACACGTATTTTACGGGCCGGATCAACCAATACATCCCATAAACGCAGCTCTTTATTTAGTTCTCTCAATAAAAATACTTCAATGGTAGCACCGGTTTTTTCCTTGTTACCATACATACGGGCCGGAAATACCTTGGTATTGTTCAGGATCATTACATCCTGATCGCCAAAATAATCCAATACGTCTTTAAATACCTTATGTTCAATTTTCCCGGAATCACGGTGTAAAACCATTAAACGCGATTCGTCACGTACTTCAGATGGGGTGTGTGCTATAAGCGATTCGGGTAAATTGAATTTAAATTGAGATAATTTCATGTTATTCTATATGAATTTTCAGGGCGCAAATGTACAAATATATTTGTTGTTTGCGCCGATTATATTATGCAGATTACACTGATGTATTCAGATTCAATGATTTATATAAGTAAAAAATGGTGTAACTTAACGGCTTATTAACTGTCTAATTTATAACAATGTTTCAATAAATAAGTTTAGCATCGGTGCAATAAGTTATATATGATATTTTTAAAACTTTTTAGGGAGAGCTTTTTATTTGCTTACGATGCTTTGCGGCAAAATAAGTTGCGTACAATGCTATCCCTGTTAGGGGTTACTATCGGTATTTTTACCATTATAGCAGTTTTCTCGGCGGTAGATACATTGCGCGATAATTTGCAGAAGAGCGTAAATAAACTGGGCAGCAATAGCGTATATATTGAAAAGTGGCCCTGGGTAGCTGATGGCGAATATCCCTGGTGGAAATATATGCAGCGCCCGGTATCAAACCTGCGCGATTTTCATGAAGTGCAGCGTCGCAGCCAAACTGCGCAGGCTATATCTTATGAAATAAGTATTGATAACCGTACCATTAAATATAAAAGTAATACGGTTGACGGGGCAGAGATTTATGCCGTTACACAAGACCACAACAAAACCTGGAATTTTGATTTTGAAGATGGCCGTTATTTTACTGATATCGAATCGCGCACGGGCGCACCGGTTGCCCTTATTGGCCATGATATTGCCGATAATTTGTTTCCCGGAGGGAATGGTTTAGGTAAGCAAATAAAGGTTATGGGCAAGTATGTTACCATAATTGGCGTTTTTGCTAAAGAGGGGCAGGATATGCTGGGCATATCAAGCGACAAGCAGGTGGTGATACCCATAAATTTTGCACGCAGCGTGGTTGACGTGCAAAATCAAAAATATAATCCATCAATAGTAGTAAAAGGCAAGGATGGCATCCCGGTTGATGAGGTAGAAGGGGAGTTGCGCGGTATTATGCGTTCGGTAAGAAGTTTAAGGCCGGGCATTGACGATAACTTTTCGCTTAACAAAATTACACTGCTATCGAATCAGTTAGATATATTATTTAAAGTGGTAAACGTTGCCGGCTTTATAATTGGTTTGTTCTCCATTCTGGTAGGAGGTTTTGGTATAGCTAATATTATGTTTGTATCGGTAAAGGAGCGTACCAATATTATAGGCATCCAAAAATCATTAGGCGCCAAAAATTACTTTATAATGCTGCAGTTTTTAATTGAATCGGTAATATTATGCCTGCTCGGCGGATTAATAGGCTTGCTATTGGTATATGGCGGTACTTTTATTGTAAAATGGGTAGCCGATGTTGGTATTGTGCTTTACCTTAAAAATGTAATTATAGGCATTGGTACCTCGGTAATTATAGGTGTAATTTCAGGCATTATCCCCGCATATTCAGCCTCGCGCCTTGACCCTGTAGAGGCTATCAGATCTAATTAGGTCATTGGTTATTGGGTCATTAGATCATTAGGTCATTGAGATATCTAAGATTATTATCCATTTATACTCACCACTCACTACTTCACCTTATAATATCTTGATATTTTATCAAAAAATTTGGCGGGTACAAAAGGTTTGGTAAGGTAATCGTCCATTCCGTTTGATAATGCTTTATTATAGGTTTCGGGCATGGCATCTGCCGTAAGGGCTATAACAGGCAAATCCGGATGGGTTTGCTTAATTATTTTAGTAGCCTCAAAACCATCCATCACCGGCATTTGCAGGTCCATAATAACTACATCATATTTTTTTGAGTTTACCATATTAACGGCTATTTGTCCGTCAAGGGCTTCATCAACGTTAGCCAGCCATTTCTTTAAAAATTTTGATGCTATAAAAATGTTCATTTTGTTATCATCAACAATTAAAACATTCATGCCGTGTAAATTAAGCATGGATGCATCATTTGCCGTTGGCGACAGATCAGTATCCTGCGGTAATATATAGGATATTGAGAAAGTAAAACGGGTGCCTTTATCCAACTGACTGTACACATGTATGGTGCTTTTATGTAAGGCTATCAAACGTTTGGTAATAGCAAGGCCCAGGCCCGTGCCGCCGGTATGGCTATTTATAAACTGTGTTTCTTGCATAAAAGGGTCAAATATCATCCCCAGGTTTTTCTCGGCTATACCGATGCCGGTATCGGCCACGGTAAACTTGATGGTAACCTGGCTGGCATCCTGCGATTCTTTTTCCATGCGGAACGTTATTTTACCCTTATGGGTAAACTTTACGGCATTGCTTATCAGGTTATTTAATATCTGGCTCAGCCGCATCTGGTCGCCCAAAATAAGGTTTGGTATATCTTCATCAATGCTTAGATCAAGCTCAAGTCGCTTCTCGATGATCTTGGGCA
>JAICMD010000114.1 GCA_025929405.1 Mucilaginibacter sp.
CCTCCGGATCTGACTTTGTCAAATATTAATTGAAAGTATAAAAAATTATTCTTTTTATCGGCATCAATAAAAACGAGGTCGAAGTCGTTTTCGTATAAATCGCCTATAATTTGCTCTGCGGGGCCAAAATGCAGCTTTATCTTTTTTTCCACATTTGTGGATGCGAAGTGTTTATTCAGCATTTCTTCCAGCTCGCGGTTAACTTCAATGGTGTGTATTATACCGCCATCGGTTAATCCTTCGGCCAGGCAAATAGTGGCATACCCGGTATATGTGCCTATTTCCAAAATACTTTTGGGCCGCATCATTTTACTGAGCATGCTCAGTAGCCTGCCCTGGTAATGCCCCGAAAGCATATTGGGCTTTAATACCTTTAAATGCGTTTCGCGGTTAATGGCTTTTAATGCCTCCGGCTCCACATCGCAATGGTTATCCAAGTACGCCTGCAGGGCGTTATCTAAAATTTCCATGCGGACAAAGGTAAGTATTTTTAAATTAATGGATTTTTAGGGGCGTATTGCATGATTAACTGATTGTTGTATTAGGCAGAATTAGTCCGCTACTTCTGTACCACAAGTGTCCGCGCTAAAAAAGGCAAAATCCGAACAAATTTAACCATAATGTACTGATTTAAAACACAATACAGCAATTACCTCACTGACAAACCGTACCACGCTTGTACCACGGTGTCCGCGCTCGCGCGGACGCGGACAGTGGTACAAGCCCAAGCATTTTGTAACCCCAATGCCATAAAATCCGAAGCATTACTTTACCACAACCCTGCGGCTTATTTTTGTGTTGATTAATAACTATGGGAACTAAAAACATCCGCTTAAGCGTGTTGGACCAATCGCCTGTAAGGAAAGGCGTTACTGCCGAGCAGGCTGTACAGGAAACCATCGCGTTAGCAAAACATACCGATGCATTGGGCTTTACCCGCTATTGGGTGGCCGAGCATCATAATACCGGCAGCCTTGCAGGCTCAACCCCCGAAGTGCTGATAGCTTACCTGGCATCGCAAACCAAACATATACGCATAGGTTCGGGCGGGGTAATGATGCCTAACCACAGTGCGCTAAAAGTGGCCGAAAACTTCAGAATGCTGGAAGCTCTGGCACCGGGCAGGATAGATCTGGGTATGGGCCGCGCGCCGGGTACCGACCGTATTACCGCCGCAATGCTTAACCCCAGTAACCAGTTTAGGGAGCAGGATTTTATTGAGCAACTGGCCGATCTGGTAAACTATTTCCATGACCGCGCCGACCCGGGCACCATTCAGCAAAAAATACGGGCCATACCACAGGTAAAAACTATTCCGGCTTTGTGGCTGCTAAGCTCAAGTGGGCAAAGCGGGTTATTTGCTGCGCATTTTGGCATGGGCTTTTCTTTCGCGCATTTTATTAATCCGGTGGGTGGTGCGCAGGCGGTTAAGGTTTACAAGGAGCGTTTTCAGCCGTCAGAAGACCTTAAACAGCCCGAAACAAACATGGCCATATTTGTATTTTGCTCGGAAGATGAAGAAAAGATCGCGCAGCATAAAGCTATTATGGATTATCGTTTCATCCAGTTTGAAAAGGGACAGGGCATACAACCTTTGGGCTATGCCGATGTAAAGGATGCCGAATACACCCTTGCCGAGCAGGACCGTATACGCTATAACCGCCAGCGTGTAGTAGCAGGCACGCCTGCTATGGTCAAGGAGCGCCTTACCAATCTGGCCGAAAGCTACGGCATTGATGAAATTATAGCCGTTACCATTACCGAGGATTTTAACGACAGACTACGATCATACGAATTACTGGCCAAATTATTTGATCTGCCAAAACCATAATAATTAATAACCGTATATTGTATATAAGGGTTAAAATGATAATTGTATCTTTGCCCGATTATATACATTTATACAATAATACAATAGTGATCATATTAATATTTTTCCTGGCGCACTGGTTTTTATCTTTATTTTTCCAGACGTTTTATTTACACCGGTATGCTTCGCATAAAATGTACAGTACTGGTAAATATAGGGAGCGCGTATTTCATTTCCTGACTTTCTTTTTCCAGGGATCATCATTTTTAAATCCACGCGCCTATGCCATTATGCACCGCGAACATCACGCCTATAGTGACACGGAGAAGGATCCGCATTCACCGCATTTTTTTACAGATGTGTTCCAGATGATGTGGCGCACGGCACAAAGCTATAAACTGTACGAAAAACGTTTAAAAGAACCTGAAGCGCAATTTGCCGGAAATATTCCTGAATGGCGTTTAATAGATTACTGGGGTTCAACCTATTATTCGCGATTTATATTTATGGCGGGGTACACTGCTTTTTATATTGTATTTGCTACCCATTGGTGGTTATTCTTATTGCTGCCTATACATTTTATAATGGGCCCAATTCATGGTGCTATTGTAAACTGGTGCGGTCATAAATACGGCTACGCCAACTTTGAAAATGGCGACAAATCAAAAAACACAACCCCATTTGACTTTTTAATGTTGGGCGAGCTGTTTCAAAATAATCACCACAAACGCCCTAACAGTGCCAACTTTGGCGTTAAATGGTTTGAAATTGATCCCGTGTATCCTATTATGAAGGTTTTGCACTGGACCAGGATCATCAAGTTACGGAAAGCCTATCTGTAAAATAGGTAAAAGCTGAAAGGTAAAAGGACAAAGGTTATATCCTTTCAGTGATTATATTAATACAAGGAAGCTTTACCTTTCACCTTTTAGCTTTCTCCTTTCTGCTTAAGAAATGAAAGTATCTGCATTAGCGCAAAATTTGCGCGGTTCTGAAATTATTAAAATTGCCGGCGAGATAAACGAATTAAAGCGCCAGGGACAAAATATTGCCAACCTTACCATTGGCGATTATGACTCGAACATCTATCCTATTCCGGATGAATTGAAGCAGGGTATTGTTGAAGCTTATGGTGAAAACCAAACCAATTACCCACCTGCTGATGGGGTACTGGCCCTGCGTCAAAGTGTATCGGTGTTTTTAAAAAATCGGCTTGGGTTAAATTACGGCGCAAATGAGATATTGATATCTGGCGGGTCACGACCATTGATATATTCTACGTTTTTGGCAGTGGTTGACCCCGGCGACAAAGTGGTTTTCCCGGCACCATCATGGAACAATAACCATTATTGCGACTTGTTGAAAGCCGAGGGAATTATGGTGCAAACCCGTGCCGAAAATAATTTTATGCCTACGGCAGATGAATTGCGCCCGCATATAAAAGGTGCTGCTTTACTGGCTTTATGCTCGCCGCTTAACCCTACGGGTACTATGTTTGGCAAAAAGGATCTGGAAGAAATTTGCGACCTGGTAATTGCCGAAAATAAAACCCGCAAGCCGGAGGAGAAACCACTATACTTTTTATACGACCAGATATACTCACAGCTAACTTTTGGCGATAACCAACACTTTGATCCGGTTACTTTGCGCCCTGAATTAAGGGATTATGTAATATTTATTGATGGCGCATCTAAATGCTTTGCTGCTACAGGTGTGCGTGTGGGTTGGGGCTTTGGTCCGGAAGCGGTTATCAATAATATGAAAGCTATTGTAGGCCACATGGGCGCATGGTCGCCAAAGGCCGAACAGGTGGCTATGGCTAAATATATTTTGGATGAAGCTGCTGTTAACCGTTACCTGGATACTTTAAAAGAGCGTGTACAGGCCAGTTTAAATGCTTTATATAAATCTTTCAGCGAAATGAAGGCGGAAGGTTTTGCCGTTGAAGCAATTGCACCAATGGGGGCCATTTATCTCACCATAAAAATTGATTATACCGGCAAAACCACGCCTGACGGTACCGTACTTAAAACATCGGCAGACGTTAATTTTTATCTGATAAAAGAGGCCAAAATAGCTTTCGTACCTTTTGCAGCGTTCGGCACAGGCGATGATGTAAACTGGTTCCGAGCATCGGTAGGTGCTTGCAGTTTGGAAGATATTGAGCAGGCTATGCCACGGGTTAAAGCTGCTTTAAGCAAGTTGTCGTAATTATTGTATTATGATAGTGCCGTTTTTCGACTAAGCATTTTTACCAGATAGATAGTTATGGAAACGGCCATTAACAATAAAATAATCCAACCTGCATAAGGGGTTATCTTATCTACAATTGTTGTTATTATATTAGGTTCTATGGTTAAGCGTTCGGTTATCCAGCCGCAGGCAGCAACAACGGCCAGCAAGGATGCGCCTATACGGAACCATTTATATCCTGGATTTACGCTTAAAAGCATAAGCCACGGTACTATCATAATAATTACCAATAACTGCATAATTTCAATACCCAGGTTAAACCCCAGCACACTTAAAACAAGCTGACGAACACCAAGATCAAGGTTGGCAATCACGGAGGCGAAGGCAAGGCCATGTATCAGCCCAAATCCACCAGCTACGAAGATTTCACGCCTGGGGAATATTGGATGCATGGCATGCGCTGCTGATACCAGTATAGAAACAGCTATTAACACTTCAACGGGCTGACCGGGAAGCCTAACCCAGCCCATTGCACCTAACAGTAAAGTAATGGAGTGGCCAATTGTAAATGCCGTAACTATTTTAAGCAGGTTAGTAACGCTATACGTAATGCCACCAAACTTGCCCCATTCTTTCTTTTCGGGCAGCAGCATTGCAGGTAATAATAATACAATAAGGAACAGTAAATGATCCGTACCTTCTTTTATATGTCGCATGCCTAATTGCAGCATGTTTTTAAAGCCTTTCCATGCGCTTCCCTCTTCAAGGCTCACCTGTAAGGGATAAATTTTGCCGCTTGCTATATCCATTCCAATAATGCCGGCCTGCCTGGCGCCACTTTCATTTTGAATACCGTTGTTCCAATCCTGCTCAATGTATATCAGCGCTTTGTGGGTTACAACCTGGTGTATTATGGCATCATACTTAAAAGTAAAGGTACGCAGGTCATTTACATTGGCTGGAGTAAGCGTAAATTGAACGATAACCTGCCTGTATTTGCCTACAGCCTCGTCCTGTGCATCATTGGTGGTGATGCTTTGGATAGTGGTGTGCCATTCGCCGGATTTAGAAACAGCCTGAATATGATTGATAAAATAACTGGTAAATAAAGCGGTATTTACCGAAGCAATGGGATGACCAAGCGCACTTTCCAATTCGGGCAGGGGCATTTTGGCCTCTCCTTTTATATAACTATCCAATACCGAAAGCTTAACAACCGAGCTTGGCATAGGGTGCGCATACACTGCGATAGAATAAAAACCCAGTAAAAACAGGACGATGCACTTACGCATTATTGTATATTGCCGCCATAATCTGTCTTTTTATCTCTCCAGATGGAGTGTGGGTGGGTGCCCCCGAAAATTGCCCCACGCTGGCAGGAATATTCTATCCATACCGATGGGCCATCTATCCGTACATAATCGCCACGGTTTATCATAGCGGTTGTACCCGCGTAGGAAATATAGGTATCGTTAAGTTCGGCAGTATATTTTTTGGTTATCGGCCCGGCATCCGCCACATCGCCCACGTAAGTATTAATAGCAGCCAAAACCAGTGCTTTTTGATTTGCCGACAGTGTGCTCACCTTAACACCCGACGGCGTTGCCGGGAAAGCCGTATCTTTTTCCGGACCGGTTAATATATCGTTGTAGGCTCTGTTTAATTTTGCAGTGGCTAATTGTGTTTCATCTAATGCTGTTAACATGGCCGTAAATGCCGCCTGTTCTTGTTGCAATGGCTGGTTTTCTTTTCCGTTCCATACAAATTTATCAAACGGCTCTATACCCCTGAATGATGGTGTTGCACCAACCAGTATCCCGTCCTTGTAAGTATTAGCAAATGCCGTATGGTGACCGCCATATTGTATCTCAAATGTACCTTTCAGGGCAGGTGTGCCTAAAAAAGCAATATTAATGTTATTATCGCCATACCTGCCTGCCACTAAATTTTTACCATTTGCCTTTATATATTCATCGGCATTTAATATTTGCTGTAATTCGTCCCACCCCTCATTGGCTGCCGGGCCGGCCAAAGCTTTTATTACTGCTTTTGCATATTGTATCTGCTTGGTGGTCATGGTGCCAAAATTTAAGCCCGGAGCTTTAATATCCGCCCGAACCATATTTTGTGGCAAGTTATTCCATTTTTTAGCGTCGCTTACGGTATATGGTAGCTGTACTATTTGCCGCTGCTCAGGGCTTAGTTGTGCTTTAAAGGCATCAGTTAAACAAATTATCTGCTTTATGCCGGCTTTTGCGGGGCAGCCTTCAACTTTAATTACATCAGGATTATAGTTTCGGCCAGTGTCGCTACTCATAGTAACAGGAGCACCTGCAACCCTATGATTTTTAGTAATAAAGGCAACCGAAAATGCCATTATAGCAACAGCCGCTAAAAGGATATTGTATTTCACTGTATTTAAATATTTAGGTTAGCCGAATTGGTTTAACATAATAAAGCTAAGTAAATAATTTAAATAACAACAATAGCATTGATTTGCAGGCATGGCCCATCAGGCCACCCGCGCCAATACCTCTTCTGATGGCTGCTGCGCTTGGGCCTTCAACTTTTCGCGACGCAGATAGCGCCAATGCAGGCCACCAATTAATAGTGCAGCAATACCCTGGGCCAGCAGGGTATTAGTGGTACCTATCCATTTGGAAACAGAACCCACCAATAAACCGCCGAGCGGCTGCATGCCAAAAAACGCCATGGCATAATAACTGATAACCCGCCCGCGCATTTGCGGTGCAACAGTGGTTTGTATCAGTGTGTTACTTACTGTAATTTGCGACATCATACCGAATCCGGCTATAGTTACAAACAGCAGCGCCAGCGGGTAATTATACTCGTGCGAGAAAAGGATAAGCCCCGCGCCAAATACCAGGGTATTGATGAATAATATTTTTTTAAGATTAGTACCCGGCTTTTGCGAAGCTAAAAATATGGCCCCAGAAAATGCACCCAACCCAATAAAGCTATCTATAACCCCAAAAGTAGAAGCTGTGCCCTTAAAAACATCTTTGGCATAGTAAGGTATAAGTGTACTATAAGGCAACACTAAAAGACTTATCAGCGCAAGCATAACCAATACAAAAGCTATAGATGGGGTGCGTTTTATATAGGCCATGCCCTCTTTTAACTCACCAAATACATTTTTAGAGTGGCTGGTTTTAACATACTTAGGCAACCGCATCATTAACAACGAGCCGATAACGGCCATGAAACTTACGGCGTTCATTACAAAACAGGCACCATCGCCCATGCTCTCCAACACAATACCCGCAATACCGGGGCCTATAATACGCGAAAGGTTTACCATTGACGAGTTAAGTGCCAGCGCATTGGGCAGGTCGTTTTTATCATCAACCATTTCATAAACCAGTGCCTGCCGTGCAGGTACATCAAATGCATTAATTATACCCAGCAATGCACTTAATGATAAAATTTCCCAAACGTTATAATGATTAAACAGTATAAGCACAGCCAGCAAAGTTGCCTGTATCATTGATGCTATTTGCGTTAGCAGTAATACTTTATAACGGTTATACCTGTCAGACACCACCCCGCCTAATAACGAAAATAAAAATGAGGGAAACTGGCTGGCAAATAAGGTAAGCCCCAGCATAAATGTAGAGTGGGTAAGCGTATAAATAACCCAGCTTACGGCTGTTTTTTGCATCCAGGTACCAATAAGCGATGCAGATTGCCCCGTAAAATACAGCCTGTAATTACGGCTGCCAAATGCTTTAAAAGTGTTAATATTCATTCTGCTCCTTTCCCCCGTGTTAATAGCTATTATTCAAAATCAATGACTTTGGTAAGCGGAATAATAGCTTGTTTTAATAATTCCTGTTCATGTTTACTACAGGTGGCCTCAATGGCCCTGGTTAACCACTCGTCGCGTTCATTGCGTACCTGTAGCAATATACGTTCCCCTTCGGCGGTTAATGTTATTATTATTTTTCTTTTATCTTCTACAGATACGGTACGGGATATATAATTCAGTTTTAACAAATGGTTTAATATTTGCGACATGGATTGATTGGTTATTTTTTCCATAGCGGCAAGCTCACCCGGTTGCAGGGATTTATGTTGATGCAACAGGGCCATAGTTGATCGCTCGGTAAGTGAAAGATGCTGCCCCGTAGCCGACTCTTTACGCAGCTTTTTAATTAACCGGGTAACAGCAGTCCGCAATTCGGTAACAAACTGATGGTTTTCAATATAGTAAGATAAACTTATAAGTTTACCTTACAAATATATAACCAAACTAACGTCATATTATCATAACAATATCATTTCATTTAGCAACTTGGTTTTGAATTATTTACTTTATAGTATATCTTTATAATCACTTTTGCGTTATGCTTAAAGTTGTACTAATAAATCGCCTATGAACACGGCTGAAAATTATAACTTGCTTATTGACAAGATTAACGTTTTCATTAAAAAGTATTACCTCAACAAACTGTTAAGGGGTCTTATCTTTTTAGGGGCCGGGTTATTTACGGCCTATGTGTTTATTACAGTTGGCGAGTATTTTGGCAATTTTAATCCCACATCGCGCAGCATACTTTTTTACAGCTTTATACTGCTTAACCTGGGTTTGATAGCCTGGTTGGTAGTGCCTCCGTTAATGGCATGGTTAAAATTAGGCAATACCCTTACGCATGACCAGGCCGCCGAAATTATAGGCAAACATTTTAATGATGTTAATGATAAACTGCTTAATACGCTGCAATTAAAAAAGCAGGCCGAACAAGATAATCGCAGCCGCGCGTTAATTGAAGCCAGCATTGACCAGAAAATTGAAAATTTAAGGCCCGTGCGCTTCCCAACAGCTATCAACATCAGGGAAAACCGCAGGTATTTAAAATGGGCGCTTATACCTTTGGGCGTTATCTGCATTATTGGTTTCGCAGCTCCATCCATTTTAACCGAAAGTACCAAAAGGCTTATCAGGCATAATGAATATTTTGCCCCAGTTGCACCATTTAAGTTTGTGGTTGAAAATAAAGCCCTTTCAGTAGTGCAGGGCGATGACCTAAAGCTGGATATTAAGCTTGAAGGGAATAGCCTGCCTGCCGATGTATATATCGAAACAGCCAACAACACTTTTAAATTAGATAAGGATAATATTACCAGGTTTCATTACCTGTTTACCAATATACAGCAAAACACAACCTTCAGGCTGGTGGGTAATGGGTTTTCATCATTACCATACGAGGTAAAGGTTAATCTTCGCCCTTCGTTATTGCATTTTGATGTAGTATTAAATTATCCGGCCTATTTGAATAAAAAAAGCGAAACCCTGCCTAATGCCGGCGACCTGACATTACCCGCAGGTACATCGGTAATCTGGAAACTGCATACGCAGAATGCTACCGGTTTATTATTTTTTATGAATGATGGCAAGGCAGCGGTTAGCCCAACAGGCAAGGACCTGTTTGAGCATAGCGAACGTATATTTAAAAACTCCATTTATAAAATTGCACCGCTAAATAATGTAGTTAATCATGCCGACTCGGCACTGTACCGTATAAATGTTATTGCCGATGAGGCCCCTGCCATTACCGTACAGGAAAAACCCGACTCGGTTAGCTTAAGGGCCATTTATTTTAATGGCAGGATACAGGACGATCATGGTTTTTCAAACCTCACTTTCCATTATACAGTTAACCCGGGTGCTGATAAAAGCAAAGAGCATGCGTTTACCAAATCGGTTAAAGCAGATCTGGCACAAACGCAATCGGATTTCTTTTACTTATGGAACCTTAAAGAACTGGGTATTAACCCCGGCGACCATGTAACCTACTTTTATGAAGTAGCAGATAATGATGGCGTATCTGGCCCTAAAAAAACACGTACGCCCGAGGGGCAGTTAAATGTACCTGATGTAAAACAACTTAACGATGATTTGAACAAAGGCACCGAGATCATCAAACAAAAAATGCAATCAGCAAGTAAACTGGCGGGAGAGATAGAGAACGAATCGCAAAAAATGAATCAGATGCTGCTTAACAAAAGCTCGCTATCATAAGAAGAAAAGAAACAGGTTGAATATTTGCTTCAAAAACGCCACTACCA
>JAICMD010000248.1 GCA_025929405.1 Mucilaginibacter sp.
AAAAAGTTGTGCCAATGCAAGTTTATTATACCATAGTTATTCAGCAAAAATGCAACGCCTAACATCACCAGGACTATACCCGGTATTAATCTGTCGTTTCTCATAACTTATTCAGTTGGTGGGTTATCGGTTAACGTTTCGTTACTTTTAGGTTCATTTGGCTTATTAGCATTTTTCCAGTTAGAATCTTCCCACGGGTGCTTATCCTTTCGTGTAAAAAGTATCAGCAAACCGGCCAATATTAATATTATCGGCCATGTAAGGTGAAAATTAATATCGGGTATAAAATCAAGTTGATCCAGCAGGAATACCGCTCCCAGGAAAATAAGTATTGTGCCTGCTATTACCGTACCGTTTGATCTGCGTTTCTCAACAAACGGATCACGCGGCGGGGTGGCATAGCCCATCGGGTCGGGCGGCACACGGTAATCAACCGTCGGGTCGTTAAATATGTAATCTTTCTTAGGTAATACAATCATCAATACAATGTATATCAAAAATCCGCCGCCTTTTAGTATCAATGATACCAAAAACAATGCACGCACTATACTTACATCAATATCAAAATAGTCTGCTAAACCTGCGCAAACACCACCTATTATTTTGTGCTGCTGGTCTCTATGTAGCTTCTTTTCCATTTCAGTCTTTTTTATTTTACAATTGCCCTTTAACGGGTTTAATAATTATTTCGTCAACATTAGCGCCTATGCTCATATTATATATAGCTATAATGGCTGATGCAATATCTTCGGGCAACACCATGCTGTCTTTTTCAACCGGTACGTCCTTCCACGAATTAGTAAGGGTTGATCCGGGGATAACGGCAGTAACCTTTATACCATGCGGCTGCATTTCGAGCTTCATAACGTTGCTCAGGCTTAACAACGCCGCTTTTGTCACGCTATAACTTCCGGCTTCAGGTATTACATTCAAGGCAGCTACTGAGCATATATTAAAAATATGTCCCTTTCTCTCTGCAACCATCTTTTTTCCGAAAAAGCGGTAAAGCTCATAAGCCGGTAGCAAATTGGTATTTAACAGGTTTTGAAGGGCATCATCGTCATCGTCCAATATACTGGCATATTTATAAGCGCCTAAATTATTTACCAGTATATTTATAAAACCCATTTCCTTTTCGGCAGCGGCGGCAAATCGCAGCAGTTCGGTTTTATTACTACCATCTGCAATGGCGGTAAAAACTTTAATACCTGCGTTAATTTTTAGCAGTTCAGTTTTAAACTCCGATAGGTCAGCAGCATTACGTGCGCACACAGCCAGGTTTACACCTTGTTTGGCAAATGCTATAGCAATTGCGCGGCCCATACCCTTGGTTGCTCCGGTTATTAACGCGTTTTCCATAAAATAAAAGTAGATATATTTAACAAAACCCATATACAGAAATCGGGGAATGACGGATTATTGTCGGTGGAACTGCCATATCATAGGCATAAAATGCTTAAACAATTAACTTTATATTGAGTTAATATGGTTATTATACCATATTCCTTTTCTATCACCCTACCGGATTAAAAGGTAAAAGCGTATTTTTAAATCGATTTACAACAAAACATGTTTTATAGTTTAGGCAGATATATACTTTTATTAAAGCTAAGTTTTAAAAGGCCCGAAAAATTCAGCGTTTACTGGAATGAGGTAATGCGCGAGATGGTATCGGTTGGCATCGGGTCATTAGGTATTATTTGCATCATATCTGTTTTTATTGGCGCGGTAGCCACCATACAGGTAGCGTTTCAGTTAGACAGTCCGCTGGTACCCCTCAGTATTGCGGGCCGCATATCCCGCGACTCGACGATCTTGGAATTTAGCCCTACCATATCAGCATTGGTATTAGCAGGGCGCGTAGGCTCGGCCATAGCATCGCAAATTGGCACTATGCGCGTAACCGAACAAATAGACGCACTTGAAATTATGGGCGTTAACGCGCCGGGATTTTTAATAGCTCCCAAAATCATATCCGGCATAAGTATGATACCTTTACTCACCGTTATATCTGTAGCGTTAGGTTTGGGCGGCGGCTATCTGGCTTGTGTAATAACCCGTGATATAACGCCCGCTGATTATATACAAGGTTTGCAGGATGGTTTTAACCCCATCATAGTTACTGTTTGTGCCGTAAAATCAATTGTATTTGGTTTTATTATTACTTCGGTCTGTGCTTATAATGGCTTTTATACCGAAGGCGGCGCACTTGAAGTTGGTCAATCGGCCACCCGTGGTGTAGTTTATAGCTGTATTATGATTTTGTTTGCTGACCTTATGATCTCAAGTATGTTATTATGATAGAGATCAAACATATTTATAAAACCTTTGGCGATAATGAAGTTTTAAAAGACATCAGCGCCAAGTTTATGCCTGGTAAAAATAACCTTATTATTGGCGGTTCAGGTTCGGGCAAAACCACTTTGTTAAAATGCATTGTGGGGTTGCATGAGCCGACCAAAGGTAGCGTGATATTTGACGGGCAGGATTTTACCAATATGAACTTTGAAGAACGTGTGCCTATCCGTACAGAAATCGGCATGCTGTTTCAAAACTCGGCGTTGTTTGACTCTATGACCGTTGAACAAAATATCATGTTTCCGCTTAATTTATTTACCGAAAAGAGCCGCGCCGAAAAACTGGAACGAGCTAACTTTTGCCTTGAACGTGTTGACCTGGCAGGAAAAAATAAGTTGTATCCGTCTGAGCTTTCGGGTGGCATGAAAAAACGCGTGGGTATTGCAAGGGCCATATCTATGCAGCCCAAATATCTGTTTGTTGATGAGCCAAACTCGGGCCTTGACCCAAAAACCGCTATTCTTATAGACGACTTGATAAATGAACTTACCGAAGAGTACAATATTACTACCGTAATTGTTACGCATGATATGAACTCGGTTATGGGTATTGGCGACCACGTTATTTTTTTAAACGATGGCAAAAAATGGTGGGAAGGCAGTAATAAAGAAATTGCCCATACGGATAATCAGGAACTTAATGACTTTGTATTTGCCAGTAAATTTATGCAGGCAGCGAAAGCGAAATTATAGTGATTAGTTAATTAGTGATTAGAGATTAGTTGTAGAACTGGTATATTTGGCATTTAATTACTAATCACTGATCTCCAGTCACTAATCACTAACGCATGATCCAACTCCTTACACCTACTCACTGGAAAGATTACGAACTGATTGATTGCGGCGACTTTGAGAAACTGGAACGTTTTGGCAATGTGATATTAATTCGCCCCGAGCCGCAGGCCGTTTGGAACAAAGTTTTGCCGGATAGTGAATGGAAAAGGTTACATCATATCCGTTTTAAGGGCCGCTCGGCAACATCAGGCGAGTGGGTTAAGAAAAATCCGGCTACGCCCGACAGGTGGCATATTGAATATAAAAATAACGATGCCGCCATTAAATTTCGCCTCGCGTTAACATCATTTAAGCACGTAGGTATCTTCCCGGAGCAGGCAGTAAACTGGGATTATATCTCCGGCAACATCAAAAACTTTTCAACACCCCAGCCCAAAGTGCTTAACCTGTTTGCTTATACGGGTGGTGCATCCTTAATATCGCAGGCCGCCGGTGCCGATACCACACATGTTGACTCCATAAAACAAGTAGTTACCTGGGGTAACGAAAATCAGGAACTATCTGACCTTACCAACATACGCTGGGTGGTTGAAGATGCCCTGAAATTTGTAAAGCGCGAAGTTAAACGTGGCAAAAAATACAACGGCATTATACTAGACCCACCTGCCTATGGACATGGTCCTAACGGTGAAAAATGGAAGTTGGAAGACCATATTAACGAAATGGTACAAGACGTAGTAAAACTGCTTGACCCTGATGAACATTTTCTGGTATTGAATACTTACTCGCTTGGTTTTTCGGCAATTATTGTTGAAAATTTGATAAAAAGCGCTTATCCAAAAGTGCAAAATCTGGAGATTGGCGAACTTTATTTACAGGCTACATCAGGTGTAAAACTTCCGTTAGGAGTGTTTGGAAAGTTTTATAAAAATAAACGCTAATTTACTTCAGCAATATTATATTTACAGACAACTTATTTTAATATACAATTAATACACCTGCTATAACGCATTCATTATTTTATGAAATTAAAAACCCTGATTATTGCTAACCTGATATTGCTGTCATCGTTATCATTATTTTCAAACTGTAGTCAAAGTAAAATCAAAAACAAGGCGGTTAATGATACCACAAAAACTGCCGCTTCGGCCGAAGTTACCGAAGATACTTTATCAAAAACTGGGGTTACTTACCCGCCACTGGATAAAAAATTGTATGATTCATTAACCAAGCGTTTGGCAAATGGCGATACATCAGGAAGGTGGCCGGTTAAAAACGCACCTTATCCTTTGGATGGTGCAATATTGCCGTTTAAACGTATAGTAGCTTTTTATGGCAACCTGTATTCAAAGCGCATGGGCATTTTAGGCGAATTGCCGCCTAATGAAATGCTTGCCAAGTTAAAAGGCGAAGTAAAAAACTGGGAGCGCGCCGACCCTAAAACACCAGTACAACCCGCATTGCATTATATTGCCGTAGTTGCGCAAGGCGACCCGGGTAAAGACGGCAAATACCGTTACCGTATGCCGTTTAAACAGATAGATAGTGTATTGGTTTTGGCTAAAAAGGCTCACGCTATTGTGTTTTTAGATGTGCAGGTAGCTTTGAGCAACATTCAAAGCGAATTACCATTGCTTGAAAAATACCTGGCTATGCCACAGGTACATTTTGGTATGGACCCTGAGTTTTCTATGAAGGATGGTACCAAGCCGGGCAAAAAGATAGGTACTTATGATGCCGCTGATATAAATTATGTATCAAACTACTTATCAGGCATTGTACGTAAATATAACTTGCCGCCAAAAATTTTAATTGTACACCGCTTTACCAAAAAAATGGTGACCAACTATAAAAACATTAAACTGCATAAAGAGATACAGCTGGTAATGAATATGGATGGCT
>JAICMD010000307.1 GCA_025929405.1 Mucilaginibacter sp.
ACCTGTTGAGCAAACCGGAGCCTGGTTATATAAGGTGGCCAAAAACAAGATCATTGATAAGCATAAAAAGAAATCAGAAACTTTGCTGGACGACATGCTGGTAAGCCAAAATGCCGATGAGGACGACCCGTTTGATTTTAAAGATATACTGCTTACCGAAGAAAGCACACCCGAAACTGAATACCTGCGCAACCTTTTTTGGGAGCAATTATTTATTGCCCTGGATGAGTTGCCCGAAGAACAAAAACAGGTATTTATATGGCAGGAGCTTGACGATATGACCTTTGCCGAAATAGCCGAAAAAACCGGAGTAAATGTAAGCACGCTGGTATCGCGTAAGCGGTATGCGGTGCTGCACCTGCGCGACAGGTTGCAACAATTGTATAATGAAATAACAAAATATTAAATCGTAAAGAACATGAAAGAGTTTATTTTTAAAGGCCGTTTTATTTTTATCCCCTTAGCCATAGCAGGATTTATCTGTTTGGCCGGCCTGGCCGTAATGGCCTTGTGGAACAACCTGCTGCCCGATATTTTACACGTAGCTACTATTACCTTTGGCCAGGCCGTGGGCCTGTTTGTTTTATGCAAGCTTTTGTTTGGCTTTGGCCGCGGCGGTGGTCGCGGTTTTGGGGGTGGCCCCGGCTGGATGCGCCATAAAATGCAGGAGCGCCTAAAAAACATGACACCCGAAGAGCGCGAAGCATTTAAACAAAAAATGCGCGAACAATGTGGTCCGTTTGGCCGCGGCAGGCGGCACTTTGGTAACTGGGATGATGTTGCCGAAGAACATGTAAAACCAACTGAATAATCATTTACCTATAATACCATCATCTACTCTTGTCATCTTGAGCGATAGCGAAGGATCTTATTAAAGCGATTATTGCAAAGCGTACAAGATCCTTCGCTATCGCTCAGGATGACAGATTCAAATAAATCTCAAACCCATGAACATATTAGTATTTGCCACCAGCATTACAGCCCCCGAAGAAGTAAAGGCGGTTAAGCCTATACTGAAAGCCGTACGGTCAATCAAAGAGTGGAACTTTGACCTTGAGGACAGCGACAACATTTTACGTGTTGTAACCAACGGCCTTTCGCCACGCTACATTGAAACCCTTTTGCAAAATGCTGGTTTTAAATGTTTAGAGTTGGATTGATAAATAATTATTTATTAATGAAAAATATTAGCACCATCCTCATTTAATCAATAGTTTAAAATCAATAAAAAAACATGGCGACATAATTAATTTACTCCAGTCGACACCGTAAGTATCAATACTATAAATTACAAATTAATTCTATAATTAATTAATTATGAGTATGTTTAGATGCCTAATTAAATTACAATGGCCTCTACCTGGGGAGAAATTCATGATAAAAAAATCTCTGATTTTTACAAAAAAGTGGAGAATATTGAATTAAAGCACTTCGGAGTGTTTAAAGAGCAGATTAACGAGCTTACCGGACAGCATCCCTATACGTTAACAAATTATTTTTTTATACAATGGGACTGCGGCAAATACCAACTTTTGTTTTGTAAAGATATTTATATCCCCCTAAAAGTTAAAAATGAAATGATGGTTACCTTCGAAAACATCTTTCTGAGAAAGTAATTTTATGCGTTATATTAAAGACTATTTTTAACTAAAACTAAATAACGGCTCTCGCTGCCGCCGCACAATTTATCCCATCAATAGCGGCTGAAATAATACCTCCTGCATAGCCTGCACCTTCGCCGCAGGGGTACAATCCCTTTATTTGCGGATGCTGCAAAGTCTCTTTATCACGCGGTATTTTTATGGGTGACGACGTGCGCGACTCAACCCCAACCAAAATAGCGTCATTAGTATAATACCCTTTCATCTTTTTGCCGAATACCGGTAATGCTTTACGTAATCTATCGGCTATCCACCCGGGAAGAATATCCTTTAGCTGAACGCTTTTAACGCCGGGCAGGTATGAGTTTTGCGGCAGATCTTTGGAAAGCCGTCCCTCAACAAAATCAATCATTCGCTGTGCCGGAGCAATTAAATTGCCGCCGCCTGCCTTGAAAGCCAGTTGTTCAATATGTTGTTGGAAATTCAGCATTTTAAACGGATCGCTATTATCTCCCTCAACGTCCTCAAGGTTAACCTGTACTACCGTGCCTGAGTTTGCATAAGGGTTGTTTCTTTTGGATGGACTCCAACCGTTTACCACTATCTCTTCAGGCTCTGTTGCGCACGGGGCAATAATGCCGCCCGGGCACATACAGAATGAAAACACCCCTCGTCCGTCTACCTGCTCAACCAAACTATAATATGAGGGTGGCAAATCCTCACCGCGATCATGGCAATGGTACTGTGCCTGATCAATAATTTGCTGGGGATGTTCAATGCGTACGCCCAATGCAAAAGGCTTGGCCTCAATTAAAATATGCTGGCGGTACAGCATCTCAAAAACATCGCGCGCCGAGTGGCCGGTTGCCAGTATAACGGTATTTGCATAAATCTTTTCGCCACCTGTAAGCTGTACACCTTTTATAATATCATTTTCTACAATCAGTTGGGTCACTTTGGCATCAAAACGCATTTCGCCACCGGCATTTAAAATAGTTTGACGCATAGCTGTTATTATTTGCGGCAATTTATTGGTGCCAATGTGCGGACGGGCATCAACCAAAATATCGGGTGTTGCACCGTGCGCCACAAAGGTTTTAAGCACCCGGTTAACATCGCCCCGTTTGGTTGAGCGGGTATATAATTTCCCGTCCGAATAAGTACCCGCACCACCCTCGCCAAAGCAATAGTTTGATTCAGGGTTAACCACTCCCTGTTTATTAATATTGGCCAAATCGCGGCGGCGATCTTTAACAGCCTTACCACGTTCAAGCACTATAGGCTTTTGCCCCTGCTCAATACATTGCAGAGCAGCAAACAGCCCGGCCGGCCCGGCACCCACAATAATTACCGCTTGCCCGTTTTGAACATTTGGGTAATCAATGGTATAATCTTCGGGACGATAGGCTTCATCTATATAAACCTTAACCTGCATGCGGTACACAACACGGCGGCCACGTGCATCAATCGATCTTTTTAGTATCTGTATTGCCGTAATTTTTTGCGGGCTGGTATGCAAAGCATTGGCGGCTACCTTTTTTATGGCGCCCTCATCCTCCTGCTGCCCGGGCGGGCAAACTATCTCAATTTCTTTGACCATGATATTGCCGGGTTTTTATCCCGGATGGTGCAAAGGTAAAAATATTTTAATGGGTGAAATTCAATTTACCGGTAGTAAATTTTACCAGGCTTGAAAATCTATAATATATTGCTGAATATCAAATATTCTTAAATCATTTAGTTCTAACGATTAACTTTTATATTTATTAAGGCGAAGGATTTCTAACAAACCATCGTCAAATACCCTAACTGAATCCAATTGACAGAGCAGGAACTGATTGCTTGTTTAATTAAAGGCGATGAAAGCGCTTTTAAAACCGTTG